>JBAXWW010000204.1:0-2734 GCA_037128215.1 bacterium
TTCGCTACCTTAGGACCGTTATAGTTACGGCCGCCGTTTACTGGGGCTTCGGTTTAAAGCTTCGTCTTACGACTAACTTCGCCCCTTAACCTTCCAGCACCGGGCAGGCGTCAGACCCTATACGTCATCTTACGATTTTGCAGAGTCCTGTGTTTTTGATAAACAGTCGCTACCGCTTATTTTCTGTGACCATATTCAGCTCCATCCGCGAGGGACTTCACCTACATATGGTATGCCTTATTCCAAAGTTACGGCATCAATTTGCAGAGTTCCTTAACCAGAGTTATCTCGAACGCCTTGGTACGTTTATACCATCCCACCTGAGTCGGTTTGCGGTACGGACGACAACTTAGCTCACTACGAGGATTTTCTTGGAAGCATAGGATCAATCACTTTGTGGGTCTTGCGACCCTCGTCATCACCTCTCGGAGTATATGTTATCGGGATTTGCCTCGACAACCTCCTACGGGCTTAAACCAGGACAACCATCACCCGGCTGATCTACCTTTCTCCGTCCCCCCTTCGTTCAAACGCTAAATTATCGGTACAGGAATATTAACCTGTTATCCATCGCCTACGCCATTCGGCCTGAGCTTAGGATCCGACTAACCCTGGGCGGATTAACCTTCCCCAGGAAACCTTGGGATTCCGGCGGACAAGTTTTTCACTTGTCTTATCACTACTAATGCCAGCATATTCTCTTCTGCCTCCTCCACTAATTCTCACGATTTAGCTTCGTCGGTTAGCAGAATGCTCCCCTACCAATGTATAAATACATTCCCTAGCTTCGGTACCATGCTTTAGCCCCCTTGAATCTTCGGCGCGAAATTACTTGACCAGTGAGCTGTTACGCTTTCTTTAAATGGTGGCTGCTTCTAAGCCAACATCCTGGCTGTCTGTGCGATCTCACATCCTTTTCCACTTAGCATGAATTTGGGGACCTTAGCTGAGGGTCTGGGCTGTTTCCCTTTCGACAACGGAACTTATCTCCCGCTGTCTGTCTCCCGGAGTCAAACTTATCGGTATTCGGAGTTTAGTTGGGTTTGGTAGTCTGGTAGGACCCCTAGTCCATCTAGTGCTCTACCTCCGATAGTTAATTTCCGAGGCTATACCTCAATATATTTCGGGGAGAACCAGCTATTTCTCAGTTTGTTTAGTCTTTCGCTCCTACCCACAATTCATCCGAAAAATTTTCAACTTTTACCGGTTCGGACCTCCACGGAATGTTACTTCCGCTTCATCCTGATCATGGGTAGATCACTAAAGTTTCGGGTCTGCTTCATGCGACTAAATCGCCCGTTTAAGACTCGCTTTCGCTTCGGCTTCCCTTCTAGAGGTTAACCTTGCCACACAAAGCAACTCGCTGGCCCATTATGCAAAAGGTACGTCGTCACACTTTAAAATAGTGCTCCGACTGCTTGTAAGCTGTTAGTTTCAGGTTCTTTTTACTCTCCTAGCAGGAGATCTTTTCACCTTTCCCTCACGGTACTAGTTCACTATCGGTCACTGAGTAGTATTTAGTCTTGTGAGATGGTCCTCACAGATTCCCACAGGGTTTCTCGTGTCCCGTGGTACTTGGGGAATCTTTCAAAGGACTAATAAATTTCGTATACGGGATTATCACCCTCTATGATTGGCCTTTCCAGGACCTTTCTACTATCTATTAGTTTTGTAACCTTTTGACGACTCTGTAATGTCGTCTGTAAGCCCCCGCAACCCCAAAGATAAGAACGATTACAGTCTATAACTTATCTTCGGTTTAGACTCTTTCCCGTTCGCTCGCCACTACTAGGGAAATCACTAAATTGTTTTCTCTTCCTCCAGGTACTTAGATGTTTCAGTTCCCTGGGTTCGCTCTTACAGACCTATGTATTCAGTCTGTAGTAAAATGAGTTGCCTCATTCGGAAATCTCCGGATCAAAACTTGATTAAGCAGCTCCCCGAAGCTTATCGCAGCTATCCACGTCCTTCTTCGCCTCTCAGTGCCAAGGCATCCACTAACAGCTCTTATTCACTTGATTACGCTTAAAATAAAAATAAAAAATAACTCTATTGTCTACGTGTTGTTAACACGTGAAGATACTGATTCTCTTACTCCACTTGATATTAAATTTTCAAAGAACAATTCTGAAAAACTTTATTAAAGCATGGTGGGCCTAGATAGATTCGAACTATCGGCCTCACCCTTATCAGGGGTGCGCTCTAACCAACTGAGCTATAGGCCCCCGAGATACGCCTAATAAAAAGTCTTTCAAAACTAAATAGCAGTTTATCATTATCAGTAAAATGACCTGGATTTTTTTCGTTTCCGAAAATTAAAAATCCTTAAAAAGGAGGTGATCCAGCCGCAGGTTCTCCTACGGCTACCTTGTTACGACTTCACCCCAATCACTAGTAATACCGTGGACGCTTACCTCCTTACGGTTAGCACAGCGTCTTAAGGTACAACCAGCTTTCGTGGTGTGACGGGCGGTGTGTACAAGGCCCGGGAACGTATTCACCGCGGCGTGCTGATCCGCGATTACTAGCGATTCCAGCTTCATGAAGTCGAGTTGCAGACTTCAATCCGAACTAAGATCGGCTTTTTGAGATTAGCTCCACCTTGCGGTCTCGCGACTCTCTGTACCGACCATTGTAGCACGTGTGTAGCCCTAGACATAAGGGCCATGCTGACTTGACGTCATCCCCACCTTCCTCCGGTTTAACACCGGCAGTCTCCTTAGAGTGCCCAACT
>JBAXWW010000205.1:0-2723 GCA_037128215.1 bacterium
ATGCTGGTTTTGGGCTTTTTTTATTACCTATATAATAACAAAATTATTCCAACAGTAGTATTTGCTCTGCTTTTACCCTTTTGTAAGGCTCAGGGGATACTACTAATAGTCCCTCTGATTTTTTTTGTTTTATTAAAATATAAATATAAGATTTTTGATATACTAAGGTGTAAAGAAAATATAATAGTTACAGCCTTTTTTGTAGGCTGGGTCTCTTATTTTTGTTTTATGTATATAACTACAGGTTCTTTTTTCTCAGGCTTTGAGGCTCAAAGATATTTTGTGGCTCATAATGATATTATAAATATTTTTAGAATTGACCAATGGTTTTTTAATAATTTTATAAATATAAAACTTACTCTACATGGCTGTACTAATAGTTTTACTGATAGAGCTTTTTTTGTTTTTTATTTGGTGTCACTTTATTATATCTATCGTAAAACAAACAAAACCTTTTTTGTTTATGCTTTGTTTCTAGGGATGGTTCCTGCGTTGTCAGATCATTTTATGTCTTATACAAGATATCTCCTGCCTCTTTTTCCTATGTTTATAGCTTTTAGTATAGTTTTAAAAAATAAGGTGTTTAATTTGATAATAGTATTATTTTTTTCTATTCAGATAATCTTTGCTGTTCGGCACTGTCTAAGTTATTGGGTAGCATGATGTAAGTAAAGGAGTTAGACATGAAAAACAAAATGTTATTGATTCTGCTCTTAATATTTGCTCTTCCGTCATTATGTATATGTAAAGGTTTTCAAGTGGCTGAGTCTCTTCTTAAGCAGGGTGAAGCTGATATGAAAGAGCAACATTACGAAAGTGCAATTAAAAATTTTAATAAAGTGATTAATTTAAATCCTAAAGCTGCTGCTGCTTACTATGATAGAGGGCTTATTGAATATAAGTCAGAATATTACGTAGGAGCTATTAAGGATTTCAGCAAAACAATAGAGTTAGACTATAATGTTGCAGAATCTTACTACTATAGAGGTTTATCTAAGGGTAAATCAGGAGATCATCAGAATGGAATAGAAGATTTAAATAAATCAGGAGATTTGGGTTATTCTCAAGCAATAGATGCTGTTAGGAAAGTCATAGAAAACTATAGGGAAAAACAATTAAAATGAAAAAACCCCTTGTAGGAATTATATCCGTCTTGATTATTCTGTTATTGATGTGTGCTTTTGCTTGTAACGACTCTAAATCAGTCGCCTACCTAAATAGTGGAATAATTAAAGGTGATGATTTAAGAGACTATAGTGGAGCTATTAAAGATTTCAACAGAGCAATAGAATTAAGCGCTAAATATGCATTTGCTTATTTTTGTAGAGGTACGGTCAAAGGGTGGTCAGGAGACCATACTGGGGCAATCCAAGACTTTAATACAGCTATAGAATTAAAACCTAAAGATGCAACTGCTTATAATGGCAGAGGAGCCTCTAAGTATTTTTTAAAGGATTATTCAGCAGCTATAAAAGATTACAATAAAGCAATAGAATTAGATCCTAAAACTGAATATGTTTATTCTAATAGATGTGAAGCTAAAAATGAATTAAAAGACTACTCAGAGGCTATTAAAGATTGCAATACAGCTATAATAATGGACTCTCAAGATGCATATGCTTACTTTAATAGAGGACTCGCCCAATCTAAATTAGGGCACAATGATGAGTCTATTAAAGATTATAAAAAAGCAATTCAATATTTAAATACAATAATAGCAACATTCCCTAGAGATGCATATGCTTACTATATTAAAGGATTAGCTAATATTAAGTTGAAAAATAAAGACCTAGCCTTGAAGGATTTAAATCAAGCCGCAAGCTTAGGGTGTCTTCCCGCACGTGAATATATTAAAGCGATTAAATAGATTTTTTAGACTCATACGTCAGGGGTTTGTTTTTTTTATAGATAATCCGGCATAAAAATCTTTGTTATCTAAGATTTTTATCTCTAATTTTATATCTAACAGCTCACAGAAAGTTTTTACTATTGCAAGGCCTAAGCCTGTATTTTCTCTTGATGTCCTTGATGTACTTTTGCGCCAGAGTGGTTCAAAAATATGTTTTAGATCCTCTGGCTCAAGAATGTCATTTGTATTAGTTATAGATATTTTTATGTTTCCATTTAATTTTTCTATCTTGCTTGTTACTAGACCACCTTCTTGGCAATACTGTACTGCATTATCAAACAAGTTGTTGATTATGGAATTGAGCATGTCTGGGTCTGTTTTTATATCGTATGTTTTTTCTTCAGATAGAACTGTAAGATGTATTTTTTTATCTTCTATAATCTTTTTGTGTGACTTAACTACGTCTAATATTACAGTTTTTATGTCTACACTAGAAACATTGATTGGGTTGACTTTTGCTTCTGCACGAACCTGTGTTAGTATTGTAGCAACCATTTTTTGCATTTGATTTACAACTTCTAGAACTTCTTCCAAAAATTGTTTTTCTGTCTCTTTTTCTGGCCATTTTAATTGAACTTCTGCCAGGGTTTTTAACTCAGCCAATGGAGTCCTGATCCATTTCAAGCGGCATAAAGGTAAAGAGGCCACCGAGAATACTGAAAAGTCCCAAAACGGTCAGGATGTCGTGAAAAATAGCGATAACCCCGGCGGATGCAAATTTTATTTCGAACCGGATTCCTACATAGAGAAGAATCGCCAACAGCGAAGCAAAGAGCGCTTTGACCGCCGACCATTTTAAATCGGAAGCAATGCT
>JBAXWW010000206.1:0-2717 GCA_037128215.1 bacterium
TGAGATTAATCAAATTTTCATCTGCCTTAAACTCCTTTCTATCAGTTAAGGTTAGATCCTTAACCATTTCAATAATATTATTTTTATGATGCGTGCTAGCATGCTCCTCTAATATTTCTTGAATTTCTTCTTTTAAGAAATTAATTCCTAAAATATATATCCCATCTTTGTATATATAGATATTGCGTACTTTTTCTCCAATAGTTTTTGCGTGATGTTTATCAACAAGATATTGAGCGATTTTATATGATATTTCTTTTGAATCACTCGGAAAATCACTTTTAAAATTTTCATATTCTATTTCCAATATTTGCTGTGGATTTTGTTTTTCTTTACTGCTTGGTTTTACTAAACTATCCAAATGAGCTTGGGCCATCTCTTCAGTTATAAAACCGGGGGCTTTCTTAAAAAGGATGTCCTGTTCTTGCCAAGTTAAATCCTTATATGCCTTAGATTTTAGGTAATTAACTAATATTTCATCTTTTAAATTGTTATCATTTTCTGGTTCCATATATTCTTATTGCGGTTCTTTAATTGGAGGATTGAGTATTTCATTTTTCTCAAGTTTAGAAATTGCGACATTGTAAGCTTTTCTATAACGAAATAATTGATATATGACTTTTGCAATTTTTAATTCATATCTACTTTTCAACGATGTTCTTATTTCTTCGTCATTTAAGATAGACTTACAAAGAATACAATCTGCATAGAGATAATTTTCACCGACTTTTATCACATTAATAGTTGGGTCAATTTGTTTCTCTACAAATCTAACTTTGTGTAAACATTTTTTATCTGTATTTTCCATAATATTTTTATTATTTAATAATTTTGACCAAAAAAAATAAGCATTTCTGAGAACCTAGCGTCCCACTAGGCCCTCAGAGATACTTATAGCAATGGGACGCTTGCAAATTAAATATAAATGAAAACAAGTAAGAAATAACTCCCTTATTACATAGAAAAAAGCCTCAAAACAGGATTTGTTTCAAGGCTTTTAGGTAAGGTAATCCACAAGGGAGATTGTAAGGGGGATCTATTTTTTTAGTTTAATTGAAAAGATAGGGTTAATAATATATCCTTGTCTCGGTAACCCATTAATTAAATTAGAAGAATATAGAGTTTTTTTCTTAAAGTCTTTATTGAAATTCTCTATTGATTTATAAAATACATTCTTATTAGCACAATCTATCGATTTTAATAAAACCTCCGTTTGAACATGTTTTTTATTGTATAAATATTTGATTATTTTAAAAGGTAACTCTTCAGGATCAAGATTTCGCACCAACTCTCCCTTTTTTGAAAACAACTTTCCACTATTATCTAAAAGAAAAACTTCACTTGTAGTAGGAAAACGATTTATATTTTCTCTTAAAAATTCCATTGAAAAATCAATCGTTCGTCTCACTTTTTCCACATACATACCTATGGCGTAAAAATCAAAGTTCATGACTGGTGCCCCGTATTTGATTTTATAATCAAGTATAGTTCCACCATTAGACATCCTTCTTAAATTTAAATCATTCTGTAAATTATTTTGTTCGCTATCAGAAGCCATTAAAACTAAATCATTAATACTTAAATACCACTCAATTGTTGCATTTGTAACCTCAATTAGTAGATCTGTAGTGCTAATATTATCTAAAGTCTTATGAAGCATAAAACCACTGTTCATAAGCTTATCAACAAGAATTTGATAGTTTTGGGACGCCATATTGTCATCATAGTCGAAAAGTTGTATTATTTCAACATAATTAAATAAGCAAAAAGTAGCCTAAACTTTTAGCAATAAAGGCATGGTGAATGAGTCCCGTGAAGTTCAAAGAACTACTAGTCATAGTTCGCCTTCACGGGCTGTATGTGGAAACACATATATATGGCTAGTAGCTTTTTGTTTTCTAATTACTAAATTAAAAAATGAATAAATTAAAAATACTTTTTATACTATCTGTTATATTTTTTGCTGGTAATTCTGTGTACGCTACTTCTGGGGCTTGTTCTTCTCACAGAGGTGCCATGTGTTCCGTTGGCCCAGATTCGGATGGTAGTGTTGTTTGTAATGATGGATGGAGAGATAGCACAGTTAGTTTCTACGACACAGATGAATGTAATAGTGTTGATTCCTGTCCTTTTTATATTAGAGGTGAAGATACATATAATAAATTTAAAAAACAGTGGGATGATACTATTTCTGAAATAAAAAACCGGAACCAAAACGATTGCGAAGATTCATTTCAGCGTTACCAAACTATCACTAATCAAAGTTATGATTCTTGTGTATCTTCTCGTCGCAATATGGTTCAATGGGGTGGGACATTTGCTTTTAATGGTAACAATGATTGTGAAAAAGAAAGAGACAAAGAAATTCAATCAAACGAAACAAGAAAAGCTTCTTGTTTGCATAATTCCGATGATGCCATATTTAAATATCAACGTCTCTCATCCTGCATGAGATTAGATACGAGTGACTATTGCCCAAGTTTATATGGCAATAATAGTCATTACAATAGTGACAAAGGCTGTATTTGTAATGATGGTTTCTTTTTTAATAATAATAAATGTACACCTGAAAAAGAAGCTCAAGAGGCTGTTTGTCAAGATGCTCATGGTCAAAATGCACACTGGGATAATCCAATAAAGGCTTGTACTTGTAATACTGGATATGTAATAGATAAAAATAAAAATGAATTATGTGTTCCTATAGATAATTGGTGTAT
>JBAXWW010000207.1:0-2681 GCA_037128215.1 bacterium
GATTTAAACCGGTACGAACTTTAATTTTTTCCAAAGCCTCTTCTTCAAACTGTTCAGTTATCCTAATACCATTTTTGTGAGCTTTCTGTCTGATAAAAGACAATCTATCACTCTCTTTTTTTTCATCCCTGCTCTTAACAAATAAAAATTCTTTTATATCCTTAGGACGAGTTTCTAAGACAGCGGAGACAGAATTAATTCCATATATCCATAAGCTCATTTTGTATTAACCTTCGCCATAACAGCGTATATATCATTTAATGCTTTGACTGGGTCTAACGCTCCATAAACTGGGCGACCTATAACAAGATAATCTGCTCCGTCAGCTATTGCAGTATCTGGTCCTGCAACTCTTTTCTGATCATTAGTGTTGTTTTCTGGAAGTCTGATGCCAGGAATAACAGCAAGAAAATCTTTTTTTATTTCTGTTTTAAGCTTTTTTACTTCCAGAGGAGAACAAACTATACCTGACACACCCTCTAATATAACCATATTAGCAAGATTAAGAACTTGCATATCAACTGTATTATTCACACCTACTTCTTTTAGAGCTATTTCATTCATTGATGTTAAAACTGTTACACCTAAAATAAGTGGTGTTTTATTTCCTGACTTAGCAGCCCCTTCTTTTACACCATTAACAGCAGCCTTACACATTTCTTTTCCACCACATGCATGAATAGTCAACATATCAACTCCAAGTCCAGCAGCCTCTTTACAAGCTGTTTCTACTGTATTTGGTATATCGTGATATTTAAGATCTAAAAATATATCGTATCCTTTATCTTTTAGCTCTTTAACAAGACTTGGACCATATTTTGTAAACAGCCTCATCCCAACTTTAAAAGTTCTCAGGTTTTTTCCAACTTTACTAACTAGATCTCTAACTTCTTCTATATTGTTTACGTCCAGTGCTACAATTACTCTTGGATCTATCTTTTGCATATCAATATAACCTCACTATTAATGTGATCTGGCAAAATGGACTCTTCTGCTCGAGGGTTTACCACAGCAGATACATTTTCCTTTTTCTTCTTTGAAGTCAAAACTTAAACATCTTACCGTAGCTTTTGTATCTGCCTTTATCTGGTCCTCACATTCCCTGGAACCACACCAGTGAAGTAAAAAGATTCCACCCTCTTCACATTTAACTTTAAAATCTTCATACTCATCAAGTGGTTTTGTTTTTGATTCAAGACTTTCCTTAGCCTTATTAAACAGAGAAGTTTGTATCTCTTCCATTAGACCAATTATCTTCTCAGGAGCATCATTAAAAGGAACTGTTATTTTCTCTCCAGTATCACGACGAGCTATTGTGAAAACACCATTTTCAAAATCCTTAGGACCGATTTCTACTCTTACTGGGACTCCTTCTATTTCATACTGGTGGAACTTATATCCAGGACTATTATTTTCTGCGTCATCTATTTTTACAGAGACCTTATCTTTTAATTTATCCTTTAGTTCGTTAACCTTTTCCATCAACTTGGATGAATCAAAATCTTTTTTGAATATAGGGATCATCACACATTGTACTGGTGCAAGACGTGGAGGCAAAACAAGCCCCTTATCATCGCTATGAGCCATTATAATAGCACCGACTAATCTAGTTGATACACCCCATGAGGTCTGCCATACATATTCCTGTTTTCCTTCTTTACTTAGATATTTTGTTCCAAATGCCTTAGCAAAATTCTGTCCTAAAAGATGACTTGTCCCACCTTGAAGAGCTCTTCCATCCTGCATTAACATCTCTATGCAATATGTTTCAACAGCACCTGCAAATTTTTCACTTTCTGTTTTTATACCGTCTATTACAGGAATAGCCATGTATTCCTGAGAAAAAGTTTTATATATGTTAAGCATCTTAATAGTTTCTTCTCTAGCTTCTTTTTCTGTAGCATGACAAGTATGTCCTTCCTGCCATAAGAATTCTGTAGTCCTTAAAAACAACTTAGTTCTCATTTCCCAACGTACGACGTTAGCCCATTGGTTGATAAGCATTGGAAGATCTCTATAGGATTGAATCCACTTTGTGAACATTGCGTTGATTATAGTTTCACTAGTTGGTCTTACAATAAGTGGTTCTTCCAGTTTTTTACCACCACCATGAGTAACGACAGCACATTCAGGAGCAAATCCTTCTACGTGTTCAGCTTCTTTTTTTAAAAAACTTTCTGGAATAAATAGAGGAAAATATGCGTTAACATGTCCTGTCTCTTTGAACATACTATCAAGTTGCCTTTGTATTTTTTCCCAAACAGCGTACCCTGTTGGTCTTATTACCATACACCCCTTTACAGGAGAATAATCTGCCATCTTTGCATTTAAAACTACGTCAACATACCATTGACCAAAATCTTCGTTTCTTGGGGTAATTCTTTCAGCCATTATCTTCTATCTCCTTGAACTTTTTTTCTAATATAGTCAGAAATCTCTATATACGCATCATCTACTGAAACTTTTTTTATAATCGTCCCATTTATAAAGACTGCAGCGCAATCTTTTCCACCAGCAACACCTATCTCTACTTCTTTTGCTTCTCCTGGTCCATTGACTATACAACCCATAACAGCAACTTTAATAGGTATATTAACCCAATTAAATTCTCTTTCCAGTTTATCCGCAATATCCATTACATCAATTTCTGTTCTTGAACACGTAGGACAAGAGATTACCTC
>JBAXWW010000208.1:0-2648 GCA_037128215.1 bacterium
ACCAGGAACTTTTAAAGACAGAGAAATTCTGGAAAAACAGGCAAAGAAAGTTTGGACAGGAATGGCAATATGCGCTCACACAGTCGGAGCAAGTGAAGGGTTTTTATACCTTAGAGGCGAATATAATTATCTAATCCCACAACTTCAAAAAGAGCTAGACGTATTCAATGAAGACCTAAAAAAGAGAAAACTTAATTTCAGCATACAAATCCGTTCTGGAAGTGGTGCATATGTTTGTGGAGAAGAAACTGCACTTATAGAATCTATGGAAGGAAAACGTGGAGAACCAAGAAACAAACCACCATTCCCTGTTGTAGAGGGATATCTTAATAAACCAACAGTTGTTAACAACGTGGAAACATTTGTGTACACAGCAGTTATAATGAGTAATGGTTCAAAGTTTTTTAGAGATCTTGGAACAAAAGATTCTCGTGGCAGCAAGGTTTTTAGCATTTCTGGCGACACACCATATTCAGGAATATATGAACTTGAACTTGGAATGACTCTTGAAGATTTTGTTGAATTATTTGGAGACGGAGACACAAAAGCAGTTCAGGTCGGCGGAGCTTCTGGGTTTTGTGTTCCTAGACGTAAATTCAAAGAAACAATAATAGGCTTTGAAGGAATACCTACAGGCGGATCAATGATGTTGTTTAACAGTTCAAGATCAATGTACAACATCCTTCACAATTTCTTGGATTTTTTCTGTGAAGAATCTTGTGGACAGTGCACCCCTTGTAGAGTTGGTTGTCAGCAACTATTAAAAGGTATCAAAGCAGTTAAGACAAAAGAAAAACCATCAAAATATCTTGAAGATCTAAAAGACATGTCACAAACGATGAAAGTCGCTGCAAAATGCGGACTAGGACAATCCGTTCCAAATTGTTTCAACTCTATAATCGATAACTTTAAGGAAGAGGTAATATACTAATGGAAACAAAAATGATCAAACTTACTATAAACGATTTACCTGTTGAAGTTGCTGAAGGCACGACGATTTTAGATGCTGCAAAAAAATTAAAATATAACATCCCTACACTATGCTATCACTCAGATCTTTGTGTTGCTGGTAATTGTAGAGTTTGCGTTGTAGAACTAAAGGGATCAAGAACACTTGTGGCTGCATGTGCAATGCCTGTTTCAGAAGGAATGGAAATTCTAACTAGTTCTTTAACAGTAAGAAAGGCAAGAAAGAATGTAATAGAGCTACTCCTTGCTGAACACGCAATGAACTGTACCAAATGCTATAAAAACTCATGTTGTGAACTTCAAAATCTTTCTAGAGAATATTTAACTGAATCAGAAAGATTTATAGATGTTTCTATAAAGAAACCGATTGATAAATCGTCTCCTGCAATACAAAAAGATGACAGTAAATGCGTGAAATGTCAAAGATGCGTAAGAACTTGCGCTGAACTACAACATGTAAGCGCTTTGACAATGGCCCACAAGGGAGAGCATACAGTCGTAGAAACCTTCTTAGACCTTCCTATAAATGATGTTGTCTGCACAAACTGTGGACAATGTGTAAACAGATGTCCAACTGGTGCTCTAACGGAAAGACATTATATAGACGAAGTTTGGGAAGCTCTAGCTGACCCAACAAAGCATGTAATAGTTCAAACAGCACCTGCTGTAAGGGTCGCTTTAGGCGAACTTCTTGGTTTTGATTATGGTGAAAGAGTAACAGGAAAAATGGTTACATCACTAAGAAGATTAGGATTCAATGCGGTTTTTGATACAGATTTTACTGCTGATCTAACAATCATGGAAGAAGGAAACGAGTTATTAGATAGATTAACAAAAGCTCTAGTAAAAAAAGAAAAAGTAGTTCTGCCTATGGTTACATCATGTTCTCCAGGCTGGGTAAAATACATAGAACATGAATTTCCAAATTTGCTTGGCAATCTTTCTACATGTAAATCTCCTCAACAAATGTTTGGTGCAGTAGCCAAAACATATTACGCAAAAAAAGCAGACATAAACCCAGCAAATATGATTGTTGTATCTATAATGCCTTGTACTGCAAAAAAATTCGAGGCTATGAGACCAGAAATGAACTCAAGTGGATATAGAGATGTAGATTATGTTCTTACAACAAGAGAGTTGGGATTAATGATACAACAGGCTGGAATTGATTTTTCTTCTCTTGAAGAGACAGAGTGTGACCGTTTAATAGGTCTATCTTCCGGCGCTGGTGCAATATTTGGAGCAACTGGTGGCGTTATGGAAGCAGCACTTAGAACAGCATATCAGGTAATAACAGGAAGAGACGTTCCATTCAAGAACCTGGAAATACTACCTGTTAGAGGAATGGAAGGCATTAAGGAAGCTTCTGTTAAATTAGAAAACTGTCTTCCTGATTGGAAATTCTTAGAAGGTATAGAACTTAAAATTGCTATAGCTCACGGGCTAGTAAATGCTAGAACATTAATGAAAATGGTAGAAAAAGGAGAAGCTCCTTACCAGTTCATAGAAATAATGGCATGTCCTGGTGGCTGCCTTGGTGGTGGAGGACAACCTATTCCTACAAATATGGATATAAGAAAAAAGAGGATGTCAGCGATATATTCAGAAGACAGAGGACTACCAATAAGAAAGTCTCATGATAATCCTGAAATAAAAAAGATCTATTTAGATTTTCTAGG
>JBAXWW010000209.1:0-2644 GCA_037128215.1 bacterium
TTGTTTGACATCTGATCCTCCTGTTAATTATAAAGAGACAGAGAAACTAACAACGTACTAGCAGAATTTAAATTAATAATCCATTAGCTTTTTTTTAGACAAGATTCCACTCCTGTTAGTAGTTTTACACCTGAGCTGACTTGCCTCGTCTTCTTTGTTTAAAGACAAAAGACCTGCAATCTGTGCTTTGGGGTACTAAAATTAGTTAACTCATTTTAAATCATCAATACATTATAACAATGAATTATACTTTATTGTTGTAATATTATCTTATACTATACTCATAAATAAGATTTCGGAGGAATAATGAAAAATCAAGGACACCCGAAGGCACTTTATTTTTTATCTACCATAATGATGTGGGAAAGGTTCAGCTATTATGGGATGAGAGCAATATTGGTCCTCTTTATGGCAAGTTTTTTAAGTTTCAGTACAAGGACAATTGGTAACGTCTATGGATGGTTTACAGGACTTGTATATTTGACTCCAGTTTTTGGCGGATACATTTCTGACAGATATTGGGGACCGGTAAGAACGACTATAGTTGGTTCTTGGGTTTTGGTCATAGGACAATTTCTTATGTGTCTCTTAGCGTTTAAATATAACTCAAGCACATTAATGTTATTCTATATAGCGATGGGAATTATAGCCATAGGTAATGGGCTTTTTAAACCTTGTCTATCTGCTTTAGTAGGTGAATTTTATGAACCAAACGACCCTAGAAGTGATGGAGCTTTTACGATATTTTATATGGGAGTAAATCTTGGAGCATTTTTGACTCCATTTGTTTGCGGTTATCTAGGAGAGAAAGTAGGTTGGGGCTGGGGCTTTTTTGCATCAGCTGTTGCTATGCTTTTAGGTGCGTTTTTATTGTTGTGGGGCAAAAAAAGATTTATAGGTGATAAGGGTGGTTGTCCTTTGAAAACTCCAGAGGAAAAAACTGCTGGTCGTCCTGCATGTAGAGATAATGCTCCTCTTACAAAAGAAGAAAAACAAAAACTGGCAGTTATCTTTATATTAACTTTTTTCTCAATATTCTTTTGGGCTGCATTTGAACAGGCTGGTAGTTCTTTAACACTATTTGCTGAAAAATCGACAAACAGATTTATTCCTTTCCTTAATTTTGAAGTTCCAGCAAGCTGGTTTCAGTCTCTTAATCCTTTGTTTGTAATTATTCTTGCTCCATTGTTCTCTGCTTTTTGGGTTAAGCTTTCAAATATAAGAAAAGAGCCTTCTACTCCTGCTAAATTTATCTGGTCGCTGTTTCTTGTTGCAGGTGGATTTGTTCTTATGATATTTGCTGCAGCTTTTAATAAAGTTTATGGACCAGTCAGTATGTTCTGGCTTGTTGGTGCATATCTTCTACATACGGTTGGAGAACTTTGTACGTCTCCTGTTGGAATGTCGATGGTTACAAAACTTTCACCAGCAAAATTTGTTTCAATTATGATGGCTGTATTCCTTGGCTCAAGCTTTTTTGCAAGTATAGTAGCGGGAGTATTTGCGGGTAACTACGATACTATGGATCATCAGACGTTTTTTACAGTTCCTGTTATAACAACAGGTATTTCTGGCTTATTACTACTTGCGATAATTAGACCATTAAAGAAATGGATGCACGGTATACATTAAATTAAAAAAATACCGTCGAACTTTGTTGAAGAGTTAGACGGTATTTTCTTATAAGTAAAAACTAAATTACCACTTCAGCAATAAAGAAAAGAAAAGGTCATAGCTCATTCTAAATTGTTTTGTAAATCCTGGGCCGCCAGTTGTATACGTTGCAAAGCTGTCTGTAAAATGAACAGGAGTAAATCCAACACCAAATAGATCTGTAAAATAATACTGTGCTTTTACACCAAAGCCCAAGGTCATTACGTCGATTGTCTTTTGTCCTGCCATAAAACCGAATTCAGGACCAAAATCTATGGTAGGTGCTATAACAAGATTACCAAATTCCAAAGGTATATCGATCATTATGTATGGCTTGAAAGCATTAAAACTGACATTTGCTGGACTTGCGTGAGAGTAGTTAATTCCAAGCTTAATATACTTACCGCCATAAGCCATACCTGCTGTAAAAAAATTAGTACCATAATTTTTAACGTCGATTCTTGGGCCAAATAAAAGCTCGAAATCGCCAGCATAGGCGCTAGCTGTGGAAAGTGTGATAACAACTAATACAATTTTAAAAAAACGTTTCATTAAGTATCCCCCTTGTGAGTAAGCTTTAATGTTTTTCTATAGCACGTTAAAAGGCTTTGAGCTAGACTTGACCTATAGGCTAGAAATTAGTTTACTTTTGTTATAAATTTGACTATAATACTCCTCTTCTTTTCAATTTGTTTAGTCTCTATGTTCTAATTAGTATTCAGATCTATTTTGATGGGAGGGGCATTATGAACAAGAAACTATTGATGGTTTTATTGTTAAGTACTTTTGTCTTGTATCTAGGATGTAATTTGACACGTGTCTCTTCAGCTCCTTCTAATTCTGCAACAGCCTCATCTGGAGAAGGGAATTCATCTGTTAATAACTTAGTTGATAATAAAATTATTTCTTTTTCTATAGGTGATAGAAGCGCTTCAATAAATAAAAATAACATAACGGTTCTGGTGCCTATTGGAACAGATCTTACAAATTT
>JBAXWW010000210.1:0-2601 GCA_037128215.1 bacterium
ACGGTAAAGAGCAGAAATAGCAAGAGTCTTTGTTTTAACTAAAATTATTGATAACAAAATTCCAGAGACTAGCCACGATAATACAAAGTTTATTGAGTAATCTGGTCCACGTCCGTTAAGAACAGACCCTAGTGTCATAAGTAGAATTAAAGAAGCTGTAGAAAGTACAGGGAATATCCAAAAAGAGTTCCTGCTTAAGGCAAATAGCTCAGAAGTCTTAAGAGCAAATATAGATATTAGCGAAGTTGTACCTAAAAAAAATGCACCACAAAATAATCCACAAACAAAATTACCATAAGGCATAACAAAAGATGTAATTCCATCTCCACCACCAATAGGTCCTATTCCGAACTGAGGGCATATAGATAGTGTAAATAGAGCAGAGATAACGTGTATGATAGAAAGTCTTTTTAACATTGCTCTAGGGGTGTCTTTTAAGTCTCCAATTATCTGCATTTTTACCTTGTTATCTAAACCAGAAGGAGGAGTGTTTTCTTGTGTATTTATAAAATTTAGAAATTCTTTTTTACTCATGATGACCTCCCTTAAATATCTTACGAAGAGAATGAATAGCTCTACTTACCCTTTGCCTTGCATTCATCGAAGTTGTTTCTAGCTCTTTGGCTATTTCTTCAAAAGATTTATCGTCATAATATCGTAATTTTATGACATTACTGTCTGAAGGAGATAAACCGCTTAGTTTTGCTTCAATATCACAAACATCGTCTTTATTTTCTAGTGTTTCAGTTAAATTATCTGGTAGTTCCTCTGTTTTATAGTGTCCATTACTTCTGTATGCATCAATTAATGAAGTCTTAACTATTGTAAACAGCCATACTGGAAATTTATATTTTGGATTATAAAGATCCCTTGTTTTATGAAGTTTTAAAAAAATGTTCTGATAAACTTCATCAAGCATTGGAGAGCCTCCTAACTTGCATTTGAGGTAGCCATAAACTTTTGATTTATATCGTAAATATAATTCATTAAAAGCTGCCTCCTGCCCTTCCTTGTAGAGCTCCATTAGAACTTCATCATTCTTTGTTTTTATGTCCATTTGCTTATTAATATACGTCACATAAAGCCATTTTGTGACACTTTTTTATACCCATGTCACAAAACGTGAGAACCAACCGTAATAAGGGGTATGTTCGTTTGATACAAAATCAGGAGGGCTACTATGAAGAAATTATTGGTTTTAGCTTCTATTCTACTTTTTGCTAGTACAGTTAGTTTTGCGGCCACAGAGTGTGGATGTAGTAAAGCTTGTGGAAAACAATGCGCTGCTGGTAAAACTTGCCAGTGTAAACACTGTGATTGCACAAAGGGTTCAGACTGTTCTTGCGGTAAAAAAATGTAAATTAAATTGTATAGGTAACGTGGAAAGGGGGAATTACTTATAGGTAGTTCTCCCTCCAATTTAATGATAGATAGCCTGAATATGTCTGAACTAAAGAATCTTATACTGCTTGAAGAAGTTTCTAATGTCCTCTTAAAAAGGCATGAGGATACTGACTTAGCTATAGATCAAATACTAAAAACTATCCGAGACTTTTGGCCATATGAGCCAATGAGGATACAGATAGTCTTTGATGGTAAGATATTTGAATCTGGTCCTTCTTTATTGAAGAACAAAATGTATTCAAGTGAGTTTATTAATTGTTTTATAGATAATAAATCCTCTGCCGATCCCAGAATGTGTGAATTACTGAACATGCTCGATAAAAAACTCGAACTCTTTATTGATTATGTAAAATATGAACAACGCTTAAATAAAGTGATGACAAATAAACTCTCTATTCTGGAAGAGAAACAAAGAAGAGAAATTGCCTCTGACCTGCATGATCATCTTGGGCAGGCTCTTGCCATGATCAAGATCAAATTGAAAATATTAAGAGGTAACGCTGTCTTTTGCGGACTTGATGATATGGTTAATGATCTTGTTACGCTTACAGACCAGAGTATTACTTATACTCGTACGCTGACGGCAGAGCTTGTACCTCCTGCGCTTTATGAACTTGGTCTTATTCCTGCGTTGGAATGGCTGGCAGAATCGACCAGAAAAAAGCATAAACTAGACGTAGAATTTATTGCTCTTACAGATGTTCCTAAATTATATGATGAGTATAATATAGTAATATTTAGGGTCGTTAACGAGCTGGTAATGAATATCGTAAAACATGCCTCGGCATCTAAGGTTAATATAAAAATGGAAAAGATCTCAGATACGCAATTCCTTATTCATGTAATTGATAATGGAGTTGGTTTTGATCTGGAAAAACGTTTTAAAAATATCCACGACGATTATACTTGTTTTGGTATACTAAGTAGTAAAGAAAAATTAGCCTTTAATAAAGGACGCCTTTTGATAGAATCATCTTTAGGAAAAGGGACACATGCAATTATAGAGGTAAATCTATGAAGAAAAGTATTACCATCCTGCTGGTAGATGATCATAAAATGATGAGAGAAGGGTTAAGATCACTTATTGAAAAACAAGCTGATATGAAAATTGTAGCAGAAGCAAGCAATGGCGCTTCTGCCATTAAACTTACCAAGGAACAGGATATAGACGTTGTAGTTATGGATATTTCTATGACT
>JBAXWW010000211.1:0-2589 GCA_037128215.1 bacterium
GTGTATGGCCACCAAGGATTACATCTATATTAGGATTCTTTTTAGCAAGTTCTAGATCTCCATAATCCTCTATATCCTTATTTATACCTAAATGAGTAAGAGCGATAATAAAACAGTCATTAGGAAGGGTATCTATTACCTTACTGGCTACGGCAGCAGGATCTTCAAAAGAAAGTTGGTCTTGCATGTCTTTATGCATTTTCATTGCTACATATGTTGTAGACAGGCCCAATATACAGAATTTTTGCCCATCAAAATCCTTTATCACATACGGGTCTGCAATATTTTTTCCGTTGCTATACTTAATATTAGCCAATAATATTTTAAACTTAGCCTCTTTAATTTGTTTTTCAAGTATCTTGAGTGGTTTATAAAATTCATGGTTACCAACGGTCATAACATCTAATTTCATTATATTAAGTACATCTATGTCAGGTTTAGCATCTAACAGATCAGATTCTGGCATGCCATCATTTATATCTCCACTATGTAGAAAAAGGACATGACCACCTTCTTTTTTTACCTGCTCACGGATTTTTTGAATAACATTGTACATTGGTACAAGCGGCCCAGAGCCATTCTTGTTATCAAAATTCATCAAATGAGCATGAGTATCACTAATGTGAATTATCGTAAGTTTGATTGGTTTATTTAAGCTGGTCTCATCGGCAAAAGATTTGCCCGTCAACAAAAAAAGAATCTGTATAGATATAAATAATTTAGACATATTTGCCTCCAATGTCACTAAGGGATTAATCCTTAAACTTAGTAAGTGGAATTCCCTGTTGTTGTAGCATACTGTAAAATTTATCACCATTTACATCACCACTAACTCTTGTTGCTACCTCCATAAAAGGTATTTTGTACTGGTCATTTGAATATTCAAAATCAACAGCATCAAAGCCATTCCAATCTTTCTTTTGCCATTTGTATCTATTAAATTTCTGAGCCAATACTAATTTCTGTCCTCTAAAATCCACAATTTTTTTCATTTTTGGTATAATAATCTGGTTAATAGGTCCTTTATCGGAATAATAATGTGCTCCTATATGGTAATAGTATCCTGCCACTTTGTTAAGCAGACCAGAGAGTATTCCTAATTTCTCTGATTCACTTAATTCTTCATCTCGTTGTTTATTAAAGCTGGCTTTTTCTAATGTGGCTCTAAATGTTAACTCTATTTGTTCATCATTGTTACCATCACCTTTGTAATTATAGTGTCTGTTTATTTCTTTTTTTACATTTGGGGTATATTTATTAAATTTTTCGACATCTTCATTTGGAAAATATTTTTTTATTGTCTCTATTATTTCCTTGCTGTAATCAAGTTTGATTTTTATACAAGCATCAACAGTTTTACCTTTATCCCTGTACCTAATAACTATGTTTTCTTTTTGGAAAGCACCATTTGTGGCATCATAAATATTGTAAATCGTTCTTTTACAATCACGGTCTTTAACATCTCTCTCTAGATCAAAACCCAATATAGTAAAAGTCTTCTTCAAATTCTTATAAGCAGATAATAGATCTTCACCAGAGACTCTTGCTTGAAATTCTGTAGTTACAGAACTTGCCTCCATTGAATCATTAGAATCAGATTTGTAAGTAGGTTCATAATTATTCATTGGCTCTTCTGCCCTTAGCGACATACTAATAAGTAGTATTAGTAATATACGTATCATTATATTTTTCTCCCTAACTCTATGCTTTTGGTTATTTCATCTAGTTTCTCTAATACTTTATCCTTGATGTTTTTATCCAAACCTAGATCCACAGCATCAATATTAGACTTAGATATATCTATTATGTTCTTAACAAATTCATTCTTAGCAAAGACAGCATCTAACAAAATTCCTTTGATCTCTGGCAAAGAAGCATTGTTAGCAATTAAAAGGAAAAACATAAGGGATTCTTTTTTCTCTAGATCCTTTTTATTATCATAAGATCCAAAGCTGATTTGTTTATCTAACTGAGTTAAAAGACCATCATGAAAATCTCTACTTAGTTCTCCAAAGACCATGCTCTTCATAAGTTCAGATTGAGCACCACTTAAACGACCATCATTAGCTAATATAAAGTCTGCTGCTTTATTAATTACTTGCTCATCAGTTATATTATTATCAAATTTTGAGTTTAAACACTGTTCCAGTTTGCTTTTAAAAAACTCAAAGTCATTTTTTGATATTTTCTCTTCTGCTTCTGTAATGCTTTGCCTTAAAGGGACTAAATTTGTTGAATATTTGGAAAGTTGATTTACTATAAACGAAGCTTTATTCAGAATATCGATTTGCTGAGATCTGTTTTTTTGTAAAAAAGCAGAATTAATAAATTCTATAATATTTTCTTTTGAGAACGTCTCAGGAGAGCTTCTGTATGCTCCAACTATATTGGAGCTTACCTTGCTATCTGTTAGAGCATCAGCCAGTGTTACTTTTGGACTCTCTTCTTTTACTAGATCAACATTTGTGTTTTTAGTATTATCTTCTGAATTTACTTCTAACATCTCAAAATCGTTATTCGCGTCATAAACTAATGACGTAGAAGCAAAAATATTTGTTGTGTTTATGTTGTATATAGGCCTTTCTACTA
>JBAXWW010000212.1:0-2589 GCA_037128215.1 bacterium
ACAAACTTATAAAACAGCAACAGGCATTCCTTCTTATCTCTTAAGAATTCACAGCGGAACGAATACTGTTGAAGATATTCCTAAAAATATATAAAACAACACCAACTTGAGTTCTATCTATTTTGGCCAATTGGAATTACAAGGTTATGAAAACATAAAGATAGATCTTGTCGCACAGTTTAATTTTAACAATTCATTACTTGGAGATCATGGACAAAAGAATTTCTACGAGGGCTTATCTAAATGTGAAGACATAAATGAACCAGAAAAATGCTTCTGTTTTTATTTACCTATAAAACAATCATTTTATTCAGAGCCTGCAGCTGATCTATATTATTTTATTCCAGATGCAATGATGCTAATGCTAAAAAGTTACATATATCCAGACTGTGGAACCATAAATACGACTTTTCTTTTTCAAGGATTAGTACCTACTACTTATCCAGAAACAACTCTTTCTTTGGCAGGCAGACACCACTTAACTAACACTTCTTACAGTATTACTTCGTGGCTAAAAAATTATGAAGACCTGGATCCTTTAGGAACAACAAGTAAGACAATGGATCCGCTTGAGTCGATAAAAGGTTTTACAGATTATACTACTATTGACATGGGAGAAAGCTATCAAGGCTACGTTCCTGGAACTATTTAGTTGTTTAAATAAGTTTATCTTAATTTCTTAGTCACATTTTACAGTTCCCTATGATTATTTATAAAAAACTTGATAAAAAGATTTCAGTTAGTTATAATTCAACCCTTAAATAAAGATCCATGGAGGGTTGCAATTCTATGAAAAGATTATCCTTTCTTTTGGTTATTATTTTTATAACCATAACATCTTGTTTCCAAAATAATACAACAACACCTACTCCAACTTCAAAAAGTTCAATTCAAACACCTCAGAACCTGAATGGTATCCCTGATCCAGCTATATCACCCGCTGGAACTTCTAATCCAACTGCATACAATCACACTGTTACAATTTCTTTATCTACTCCAGCAACGCGTAGTGTTATGCATTATACTCCAGTCAGCACAGCTCCTACTTGTGCTAGGGCTATATATAGCGCAGCTTTTACAGTCACTGGCAGCAACGAAACAAAAACAGTTAAGGCTGTTGCATGTGATACAAATGGTTTAATGTCTGTTGTTACATCGGCAGCTTTTTGGTTTGGTGATTGGGAAACAATAGCTAATCTTTCAATGAGTAGCTCTGGACAGACTTCCATTTCTACGATGACGATTTATAATAACACACCATATTTATTATACACAACTACTGGCCAAGACCTTCAATTAAAAAAATATGATGGCAGCTCATGGATAAATGTTGGTCCTATAATTGGAAAAGCTGCACAAGCACCTTGGTCTTTTCACGAGAAAAATCTCTCTCTAGTTATTGATAATAGTGGAAAAATTTATGTAGCATATTCAGACAACACTTCACCATACAGAGGAACTGTTGTCAAAAGATACGACGCTGTAAATAGTCAATGGATTAGTCTAGGATCTACCACATCATGCATGGAAGTAGAATATCAGAACATTAGTTGTTCTCCACAAGATGGCCTATTGCTGAGTCAAGAAAGTGATGGAAACATTTACTTAGTTGCAAGCCTTGCAGGTAATCACACTAAACAAATTTTTAAATATGCAGGAGATACTTGTACCCCTACAGCCTCTGATTCTTGTTGGTTGAGATTAGGGCCAGGAATTCTGACTACACAAGAATGGGATACAGCACAACTACATCTTTATAATGGAGATTTATATGTTGGATATTCAAAAACAGAACAATCCTTTTTAAATATAAACAAATATGATGGAAATAATAATGGATGTAATGTGAATGTACAATACCCACATCCAACAGATCCTATTTGTTGGTCTTCTCAGACTGTTTCTTCAAATCCTACAATCATCAACAATGGCTTTTCGCGATTTTATACAGGTGCCTGGGATCCATCACAGTTGACATACTACATGCTGTCTAATGCACTAGGTGGAGTAACTGATGCTTCTGTTAAAAAATATGATTCTGGTACTGTAAGTTCTGTCGGTGGAACTCTTACTATCTCTGATGATAAACTTGAGTTAACCGTTTCTTCTGACCATACGCCTTATATCTTAACAAAACCAAACGCTGCTAGTGTATTAGTATCAAGATATAAAGGAGACACTTGCACTTCTGGGCCAACAGAGTCTTGTTGGTTGACGTTGGGCTCTCCAATACAAACAGCTAGTTTTATCTTATTACCACAACTTATCGTTACTGATAGCAATACTATTTATGCTCTGTTCATGGATGGTTTTGGTTCTGCTAAGTCCGTAAAAGTAATGCGTTTTGGTCCAGGAAACTAAGAAAATAATTCTATAAATCAAAAAGCAAGCCTGGATAAGCAGGCTTGCTTTTTTTTTAGCGCTTCCACATTTATGCTAAAGCCAATATAATCCACCTTAGGAGATACTTTATGGGCATATTCAAAGATATAATGTTGTTCTCTATCACAGCACCTGGCTTAGTCCTCTTGTTGATAATCGCAAGTATATGGGCTGGATCAAACAAGAAGCTTAGTAGAATAAAAAGAT
>JBAXWW010000213.1:0-2552 GCA_037128215.1 bacterium
CCCATTAATACATATTTCTACAGATTTTGTGTTTGATGGTAAAAAGAAGACACCTTACATAGAGACTGATAAAACGAATCCTCTGTCTGTTTATGCTAAAACCAAATTGGATGGTGAAGAAGCAATAATAAAACAAAATGGCACGTACATAATAATACGAACATCATGGCTGTATTCTGAATATGGTAATAATTTTGTTAAAACAATAATAAAACATGCAAAAGAGAAAAATGAACTTAGAGTCGTTAATGACCAGATAGGTTCACCAACTTACGCAGAAGATCTTGCTGATGTAATATTACAAATAATTCCTCGTATTAAAAAAGGGACTAGAGAGATCTTTCATTATTCTAACGAAGGTATTGCGAGCTGGTATGATTTTGCAGTAAAAATAATTGAGCTTAAAAAACTAAACTGTAAAATTATCCCAATAGAAGCTAAAGACTATCCTACGGCTGCACAACGACCAGAATATAGTGTTATGGATAAATCTAAGATAAAAGATTTTTTTGATATAAAGATGTATGATTGGCAAAGTTCATTAAAAAAATGTATTTCTAAACTAGGGAGCAATATATGAAAACCATTCTTGTAACGGGCGGAGCAGGGTTTATAGGCTCTAATTTTGTACCATATTTTATAGAAAAATATGCTGACTATACAATTATAAATTTAGATAAATTAACCTATGCTGGTAATCTGGATAATTTAAAAGAAGTAGACAAAAATCCTAGGTATAAGTTCATTAAGGGTGATATTTGCGATAATACTCTAGTGGAAAAAATATTTAAGGATCATGATATTAAAGGTGTTATACATTTTGCTGCAGAATCTCATGTTGATAATTCAATAAAAGGACCAGAAGTTTTTATAGATACAAATATTAAAGGTACTTTTGTTCTAGTAAATAACGCCCGTAATCATTGGATAGATAAACCTTTTAATTATAAGAAAGGTTATGAGTCTTGCAGGTTCCACCACATTTCTACAGACGAAGTTTATGGGACTTTAGGTGACACAGGTCTGTTTAAAGAGACAACACCATATGCACCAAATTCTCCATATAGCGCTTCAAAAGCTAGTAGCGACTTTATAGTCAGAGCATATCATCATACTTATGGGCTAGATGTTACAATAACTAACTGTTCAAATAATTATGGGCCAAAGCAGCATGATGAAAAATTAATCCCAACAGTAATAAGATCTGCGATAAATTTAAAGCCAATACCCGTTTATGGTAAAGGTTTGAATACAAGGGACTGGTTGTATGTGTTGGATCATTGCAGTGGCATAGATGCTGTGTTCCACAAAGGTAAAGCTGGAGAAACTTATAATATCGGTTCTAACAACGAACAAAAAAACATAGATCTTGTTAAAGAACTTTGTAATATCCTGGATAATAAAAAGCCTCGAAAAGACGGTAAGTCGTACAAAGAATTAATTACCTTTGTAGAGGACCGAGCAGGGCATGATTGGCGTTATGCTATAGACTCAAATAAACTAGAAAAAGATCTTAGCTGGAAAGCAAAAGAAAGCTTTGATTCTGGGCTTGAAAAAGCAGTTGCCTATTACCTTACTAAAAAGACTTTTTAAGCAAAAAAAGTGTCGTAAATAATTTGTCGCACGCCATTAATATTAATGATATCAATTATTTTCACGCCGTGAAAATACCTTGACAGTTTTGAAAAAGATTTATAAAACCAGGATATTCTCTTAGCCTACCCTGGCGGTAGCGCGCCTAAAACCAAAAATGACAGAAGATAAAAAAATTGTAATTGAACACGGTATTCTAGATCTTATAGATAAAGATGGTCGTGTAACTCAAACAGAATTATCTAGAAGCTTAAGAGTTTCTATAGGTCTTGTTAATGCGTATTTAAAGAACCTGGTGAACAAGGGCTATGTAAAAGTAAGTAACGTAAAAAGCAGTACTATTAAATATATGTTAACGCCAGAGGGTCTGGCACAAAAGTATCATCTTACTCGAACTTATATGGCACACAGTCTTGATTATTATCGCAAGATAAAAGTAGCTGTAGAACACAGAATAATAAAATTAAAACTGGAAGAAGTAAGAACTGTAGTCTTTGTGGGCAGCGGAGAAATAGCAGAGATAATGTACCTGTATTTAGGTGACACAAAGATAAAACTGCTGGAAGTATTTGATGATATAGAGAATGGAAACGAAAAAATGTTCTTTGGGTATAAAGTCAAACCAATTAATGAACTTGGTGAATATATTAAAAATAAAGACGTGGATAAAGTATTGTTAAATTATTTTGAGGAAATAGAACGTATAGAGAATGTAATAAAAAGCAATAAGATAAATATTCATAAAATAGAGTCTAGATGGTGAAAACAGGAGATTTTTGAGTATGGATTTAAAAAACAAAAGAGTTTTAGTTACAGGATCAGATGGTTTTATAGGAAGCCACCTTGTAGAAAGGTTATTGGATGAAGGTTGTAATGTTAAGGCTTTTGTTTATTACAATTCTTTTAATAGTTGGGGCTGGCTAGATACATTACCAAAGGATTTTTTGAATAAGATAGAA
>JBAXWW010000214.1:0-2508 GCA_037128215.1 bacterium
ATCTCGTTCGTAGTCATGGATGGGTTTTGCAGAGTAATATCCATAGTTTTCTTTGTAGTTTTAACTTGTTGAGCAAAAAGTTGTCCTGCACTTACAACAAAAAAGAAGATCAATAACGCAATTAATTTTTTCATAAAATTATAGTCCTCCAAAAACATTTCAACCTATTACTATATGCAATTAATATACCATTATGGTTATATTTTATTCTTTTTTAACTATCTAATTTTATTACTTTTTGTGCTTATTCTTGATGTAGAGAGAATGATAGATCGTCTGCTGTTTATACACTTGTATCTTATTTATCTTTCATCGCTTTGAACACAAATTAGTAAACAGGATATGTCAGTTATACTTGCAGATACTACTGAGAAAGATTAATACAAGAGTATATACAAAAAACCCCGTGGCATCTTGCCACAGGGTTTTTTATTTGTTGAATCTAAATTACGAATTAAAGGTCGAAAGAAAGAACTGGTCCAACTGACATAACCCAAATCTTTTCGCCAAGGTTACCCTGGTTGAAAGCATAGAAGAATGAAAAGTCTAGACCAAGTTTCATGCCTTCAGCTATCGGATAAAGTCCGCCAAGGCCAAACTTTACGCCAAACAAGTTGCTGTTAACACCAACTACTCTATTGTAGTTGTAACCAAAACCTAACTTGAAGTAAGAATAAGGCATAGCTAATCTAGCATCTGGTCCAATGTAAACATTGTATGACCATACGCCAGTCTGTTTTGCCATCATTACATCAAGAGCGCCACCAACAGATAAATCTTTTACGAAACCATCACTCTGATAAAGTGAATAGTACATTGATGGTCCAATGTTAAAACCATTTGCGCCGCCTTTTACTCTTGCATAACCTAATTTTGCGTCCATTTTCATGTCACTAGCAAAAAGTGGTGTAGCAAGAAGGGCAACTGCTGCTACTAAAAAGAGCTTCTTCATCATTCGTTTCCTCCTCTTAAAATTACTTGCTTTTATTCAAGTTTCAATAAGGGCATTATTAATTGGTCTTTGGATTATGTCAAACACAAAATCGCTTAGTTTAATAAAAATATATTTATTTACTTACTTGACTATATATCGGTTATTAGATAGAGCTATGTGCTGTTTGGTGCCCAGGTAGCTCAGTCGGTAGAGCAGAAGACTGAAAATCTTCGTGTCGGCAGTTCGATTCTGTCCCTGGGCACCACTACTATAAAGGCTTTCGGAGGATTTTTATGCATAGCGACAAAATATACGATACTAGGGTTATAGAAAGGAATATAAAGAAAAATCTTCTTACAAAGAAAGATTATGAGAAGCACCTTACTACAGTCAAGGATTCAACATCGGAAGCAGAGATCATAGAGATAACAGATGAGTTGGACGATATGCCTAAAGCAGAAGAATATAAAGATTAATTAAATAACAAATATTTGCTAAAATAAAAAGGCCGAGAGTTTTGCTCTCGGCCTTTTCTTTTATCCGTCGATAAATCGACTAATTGTATTATATTTCGTAATCTAGTACTAAGTAAAAACCTAGAGTGTTGTTGTCGTCTACGCTATAAGGTTTAAAACTTGTAGAGATATTTCTAGAAGTAGCTTCAAGTCTTCCCACGATAGTTAATTTGTCATTTACACTTACTACTACGTTAGGAAATCTTACTCTTACTTTATTTGTCCAACCTTCAGGAGTTAGTGTATAAGTTGATCCGCCAGTAAAAACTTCATCGGCAAATTTATTAGCACTGGTGAATTTTACTGAAGCCTCTAACGTTACGCCTTCCATAAGTCTGTGGCCAACAGCCATATTGGTAGCTACAGCAAAACGTGTATTAGGACTTAGTGGTTCATAAGAAAGACCATTAAATGTATACGGATCCATGCTGCTATCATATGCTGTCTTTGTTGGTGCACTTGTTGTGTATTTATTAATTATTGGATCAACTTCAGGTTCAAATTTAAAATATCCTTTTCCATCGTTGAATTTAGTTTTTATATATGCTGTTAAATAGAATTGAGCGACCATTCCTGCATCTCTTGATCCTTGTGTTATGCCAGGAACAACTTTAATCTGTCCATTTATTGTTGTCTGCTTACTTTCAGATACATAAAGTTTTAGATAATCAAAATAAAATGCTGGGTTATCAGCGGAGAATCCATTGCTGTCAGCTTGAGTTGTGTTATTCCAAAGCCAGTAAATATCTTGCTCAACATTAAACACCATATTGCTAGCTGGTTTATACTTAAGTATAAAATCTAACTCGTTCTGAAGAGGACTAGAGACAGATGCTTTGTTTTTATCAGTAGCTGTATTAAAAGATTTAGATATTGTATCTGCTACCTCAATTCCCCACTGGCTTGGTTCTTCTGTATCAACATTTTTTGCTATCTGTGTTGAAGCTATTGGCATAGGTGCAGGTGTTGGAGCAGGAACTGCTGTCTGTACTACTGGAGCTGCCTGCGCTGCAGGAGCTTCAGTAGTTTTTGCCGCAGCTATAAGATTAGCTCTTCTTA
>JBAXWW010000215.1:0-2447 GCA_037128215.1 bacterium
TTACAGTTAAAGTCGTGCTACCTGATACCGAACCTAGATCAGCACTTATCGTAAATGGGCCACCATCAACAGTAGCTATTGCAAGACCACTTGTTGTTGAGGAAAAAGTTACAGATGGATCAGAGGCAGTCCACGTTACAGATGAAGTAATATCTTTAGTTGTCGCATCAGAATATGTGCCAGTCGCGGTAAACTGTTGCGTAGAACTTTCCGCAATAGATGGATTAGCAGGCTTAACAGCTATAGATGTTAGCGTTAGCACAGGCCCAGAGTAATTTGCGCCGACTGTACAAGCACTTAATGCCACAATAAAAAACAAGCTTAGCACTGTTGTTAATTTTTTCATTTTGATGTCTCCTGAAATTTGATCTCTACACGTCTGTTAGCTTGTCTACCTTCTTCTGTCTTCTCGTCTCCAACAGGGTTATCACTTCCGTAATGATTCATAGTCATACGATATTTACTAACGCCACGTCTGTTAAGATATAGTTCCACAACCCTAGTGCTTGACATCCATATCACAGGGAAAACATCATGATTCTGTCCAATTTGTCCTACTTTAAAAGGCAATAAAAAGCCTAACTGTTTGATTGTGTTAAGAATTAAAGATTGCTGCCATTACGAGGTGGACAAAGCCATTGTTGTATATCTCAGCATAGATTTATATCAATAAAACTGCTACAACGAATTTATAAAAAAGGGACACCTGTCATTGAGGTGGCACATATATGTGGAAAGGCTTTGCTGAATTTGAAAGCATACAGAAAATAATTTATAGAAGAAAAACTTTTTTAGTTTATGATAATGTTCAAAACACTTCAAATATATACTCTGTTATTATGCTTAACCCTGGAAGTTGCAAACCAGCATCTACAGCTAACAATAAATCTGAATTACAAGAAATCATATTAGACCAAACCATGCATTGGATAACAAACTGGATGGAGTTAGCATTTAATAGATCCGAAAAGAAAATTAAAGATGGTTGTATTATAAATATTTATAATCTATTCGATATACGCAATCAAAATAAGGATGAAGCGTTATATCAGTTTAAGCATTCTTGTAACAAAGAAGGCATAGAAGGTTTATCAGATAAAATCGATAAAAAATCAAATTTTGTTTGGATAGCATGGGGTAGCATAACGGATAGTGAGCTATTAAAAATTGCAACAATAAATGAAAACACCATCAAGAAATTAAATATTCCAATTATCGGTAAAACGCCTGATGAATCATTAAATTATTATCATCCTCGATATTTAAACACACAACCTGATAAGAGAGAGTTCTTAATTAATTTACTAGCAAAGTACTTATAGAAATGGTCTACGCTTCTTTCACTAAGTAATATTTATGGTTATGTACATATTCAACAAACTTTAAAGTCTCTAAGTACTTTTTATTTATGTCTGGCATTTCTTCATAACGTCCGATCTGTGAAGTGATGTATCTACGGACACTATCGATGTTATCAGTAGAAATATAGTTAAGTACAAGTGTTTTTTCTGTCCCTTTTTCCTTTGGGACATCATATTCTACGAGATAATGATTTTCTATAAGCAGACTAGGATCATATGTTTCTTTTAAACAGCTTCTTTTTTGAGGGACAACAGAGACGCCTAGCCATTTTTGGTCTCTTTCCCAATCATATGCATCAACAATCGGAACACCCATGATTAGAGGAGAGTTTATATATTCCCCAGGTTCTGCCTTATCAAATTCATTAAAAAGAACTATGTCCCCAAAACTTAGAGCACCTCTTAATGGAAAATCTACAACGATGTTTCCCCACTCGTCCTTTTGCAAGCCACATGCTAAGAAGTATGACATTACATCAGATAGATATTTAATGTAGTACTCAAATTTATCCTTTTCATCACACACATAACAGGAGAATATTGTATCAGAAAAAAACAACAATCTGGGTTTGGGAAAGTTATTGTTCTTACGTTCATGCCACGTTTTAATAAACACCTCTTTATATGAATAAGAGAGGTTCTCTAACATTTCTTTAGAATTTCTAGGATTTGCAGATTGTTTTAGCATATTCCTAAAACCCAAAACGTCAAATAGGGCTACGAAATGCTCCTTTGGTTTAAAATTATTTTTATTGTTCATGTTCACCTATATTGAATCATAATTCTAACTCTTTCCATTCTCCCTCGAGTATATCTTTCTCCAGTCCACGTAACCGATCTTCAACGGTAACGCCATTGTTCCTCTTTGGGTCGTACTGAGCATCAATGACATATTCACTATTCATTTCTTTTAGAAATTTTTCGATTTTTTGCTCTACGGACGGAATATATAATAAAACATCTGATTCATAGTTAAAAGGCGGTGTTATAGAAAATGCTGCTCTAGTTATATTCCTCCTCCCAATAATGCCAATACCGGGGAGGTCATCATACTAATATATTAAAATTTTTGCTTGCCATTTTGTA
>JBAXWW010000216.1:0-2437 GCA_037128215.1 bacterium
ACAGAAGAACGCGATAGACGAAGTTGGTATATCAACAGGACTTGCCTGGACACAATACGGCGGAGAGATCTTAATGATAGAAGTTGCATCTTCTAAGGGCTCTGGTCTAAAACTAACAGGTAACCTTGGTGATGTTATGAAAGAATCTGCGATGACAGCTCTTAGCTACGTTAAAACAAAAAGTGCTTTCTACGGTATAGATGAGAATTATTTTCAAAATAATGAAATACATGTTCATTTTCCTCAGGGTGCAGTACCAAAGGATGGTCCATCTGCTGGTGTTGCAATAGCTACAGCTATAATATCTTATGCGACCGGAAGACCTATTTCTAGGGATGTCGCAATGACTGGAGAAATAAGTTTAAAAGGTAAGGTAATGGAAATAGGTGGTCTTAAGGAAAAAGCTCTTGCCGCTATGCGTGCTTGTATAAAGACCATCATAGTCCCTGCTGATAATGAAAAAGATCTTGTCAATATTCCAAAGGAATACAGAAAAAAACTGACTTTTATATTTGCTGAAAAGGTAGAAGATGTAATAAAAGTTGCTCTGCTGCCAGCTAAAAAAGTAGAACACTTGGATTCATATAGGAACCCAAGAAAACCTATGAAAGCTGTGGCATAGATCGGAGATACTGATATAATTCTATCCTGTTATGGGTAGTAGATTTAATATAAAAATAATACAGGGCAATGATGTTGGATCTGTGTTTGAACTAGAGGAAGGGTCTCGTTATGAAGTGAGACGTACTCCTATTGGTCCTATACCTTCCAATATAGACAGAAAAAAAACAATATTTTTAGACGATCTTGAAATATCAAAGATCCATGCTGCGCTTATTGTTGTTGCAGGTGAACTTGTTGTACAGGATTTGGGTAGTACTAACAGCGTAATAGTTAATAATAAGAAAGTAAAAAAATCCCTTCTTGTAAATAACGACAGAGTAACAATGGGTACTACCATTTTTATGGTCCATTCAGTCTCTGAAAATGTTTCTGAATCTATGACCTTTGTTGGAAAAGCTTCTTCTCAATATTCAAAACAGACCCATGACTTTAAAAAACTTGCAAAAGTCCTTGATGAAAAAATAACGTTTAATCCTCCAATAAAAATGGACTCACCTTTTGATGTGTCGTCTAATAATGGTAAACTTTTTTTGGAAACAGCAGAGATAGTTTTTGAAAATAAAAATTTAAAAAAAGAAGAAGAATCATTACCAGAAATAATAAATGGTTATTTATTCCAGATACAGGTAATGAATGGAGAATTACAGGGAGATAAATTCCGTTTCTACAAGAAGAGCATTATAATAGGAAGAACAAAAGACCTTTGGATCCCAGATACAAGTGTCTCTAGGGAGCATGCAGAGATATCTTTATATGGAGATGGTGTTTTCAAGATAAAGGACCTTGGTAGTCAGAATGGTACTTTTGTTAATGATCAAAGAATACAAACAGCGACGTTTAAAGAATTAGACATAATAAAGATCGGAGAAACTGCTCTTAGTTTCTCGAACATTCCTGAAGATTTTTAACATCAAAGCTACATTTTTTGTGATATTAGAGCAGGAATATATCCTGCTTGGAGGTTTCTTATGCGTAATTTTCTAGCCAAGATTCTATCAACTTTTTTTGGACTTGGGTTTTTACCTCTTGCTCCTGGTACTTGGGGTACCTTGGGTGCTTTTATTCTGTGGTTTTTCTTTTTAAGACATATGGGGCTTGTAAGTTATGTTGTTCTGGTAGTAATTCTTTCTGTTATTGGCATATATGTGTCTGATATTGCAGAGAAACATATATTTAAAGAACTTGATAGCCCTCATATAGTAATAGATGAGGCTTGTGGCTTTTTTATATCTATGATTGGTGTAAGCACTGGTATTTATTGGGGACTGGCTGGTTTTGTCCTTTTTAGAATATTCGACATATGGAAACCATATCCTATAAATAAAACCCAAGACTTACCGGGTGGTTACGGGATTATGGTTGATGACATCGTAGCCGGTATATATGTAGCGATTATTTTGAATGCGGTGGGCTTTTTTTTACTATAAACTGAACTAGAAAGATACAAACAGGGGGTAATACATGTCATTAACGTCAACACTAACAACACAGGACAAGAAAAGAGCATTGGATTTGGCTGTCTCTACTATAGAGAAACAATTTGGTAAGGGTTCTATCATGAGGCTGGGAGATGAAGATCCAGTCGATAGAGCTGTTGAAGTTATATCAACAGGTTCTTTGAGCTTGGATATCGCTTTGGGAGTAGGTGGTGTTCCAAGAGGTCGAATAGTAGAAGTATACGGTCCAGAATCTTCTGGTAAGACAACGCTAGCGCTTCATATGGTGGCAGAGACACAGAAAAGAGGAGGTGTTGCAGCGTTTGTTGATGCTGAGCATGCTCTCGATGTTACTTATGCTAAAAAGCTTGGAGTAG
>JBAXWW010000217.1:0-2434 GCA_037128215.1 bacterium
AACAGTATAGCCTAGTAAAAGAAAAAAACATCAGTGGAGGCATATTTAATGAGCGTATATTTGGGAATAGATCTTGGGTCTCTTTCAGTAAAACTTTCAGGTGTTGCAGACAAAGAGTCCTGGAAAAATATAGAAAAATTAGTTTCTTTAAATAACGGCTATAACTGGACCAGTTACCATGTAAACGGTAATAGGCTCTTTTATCTTGATGCTGTAAAGGTAGAGGGAAAACCAAGGGAAGTTTGCAGAGAACTAATAGATAGGGTAACTAAAGACCTTCCTGCAGGTTCTGTTAAGGGTGTTACACTTACAGGTTCAGGCTCTAAATTTGTTGGAACTCATCTTGGTTTAAAGCATATAACAGAGTTCAAGGCGATTGCTGAAAATATGAAAAATCTATATCCAGAGACTAGGTCAGTTTTTGAGATAGGTGGAGAAAGCTCTAAGTATCTTGGCTTAAAAGATGGTCTAATTACCGACTATGAAACTAATGGCGATTGTGCTGCAGGTACAGGCTCTTTTTTGGATCAACAGGCTAATAGACTAATGTTCAAGATAGAGGATGTCGGTGATCTTGCTATAAAAACGGAACGTAAGGCAGTAATAGCTGGACGTTGTTCTGTTTTTGCTAAATCAGACATGATTCATGCTCAACAAAAGGGATATACACCAGCGGAGATATTGAAAGGACTTTGTAATGCGATAGCTCTTAACTATAAAAGTAACTTGTTAAAGGGAAAGGACTTTTCTACTCCAGTGGCTTTTATAGGTGGTGTTGCTTTAAATAAGGCTGTGGTTAGCTGCTTGAAAGAGAATTTTAATCTTACTGACGATGATTTTATAGTGCCAGAAAATCCAGAATATATGTGTGCTTTTGGAACAGCAATATTTGAGTCTAATAGAACAACCGTTAATACTCTTGATCTATCATCTGCAGGTTCTATAAAAGACATTTATCCTACTTATCAGCCTCTTAATATGGATCAGGTAGTGCTGCTTAGAAATGAAGTTCCAAAATATGAGTTTCCAAAAGATAAGGAAAAGATCAATACTTATCTGGGTGTAGATATTGGCTCTGTTAGTACAAATCTTGTTCTTGTTGATGAGCAGGGTAATGTTGTTAAAGAAATATATCTTATGACTTCTGGACGTCCCATAGAAGTTGTTTCAAATGGATTAAAAGAAATAGAAAAAGAACTTTCCAATATAGTGACGATAAAAGGAGTTGGAACAACTGGTTCTGGTCGTGAACTAATCGGTGAATTGATTGGAGCTGATGTTATAAAGGATGAGATAACGGCTCATAAAACAGGATCTTCCTTTATTAGCAAAAGATATTTTAATGAGGATGTTGATACTATTTTTGAAATAGGTGGTCAGGATTCCAAATTTATAAGCTTGGACAAAGGTGTTGTTGTTGAGTTCCATATGAACGAGGCATGCTCTGCAGGGACAGGATCTTTTTTACAGGAACAGGCAGAAAAACTTGGTGTACAGATAAAAGGAGAATTCTCAGAGAGAGCTCTTTCATCTAAAACTCCGATAAATCTTGGAGAAAGATGTACGGTGTTTATAGAAAAAGATCTTAATAACTATCAGCAAAAAGGTGCTGAATTAAATGATCTTATTGCAGGCCTTTCTTATTCTGTCGTTCATAACTATCTAAACAGGGTTGTTAGAGGTCGTCATATTGGTAAGATAATTTATTTCCAGGGAGGAACTGCATACAATGATTCTGTAGCAGCTGCTTTCTCTAAGATCTTAAATAAAAGAATAATAGTTCCGCCACATAATGGGGTTATGGGTGCTGTAGGCATGGCGCTTGTTGCAAAGGAACATTATGAACGAACCAAAAAAGAAACGTCTTTTAGAGGTTATGACATAAAAAAGATCAATTACTCTCTAAAGGAATTTGCGTGTAATGCCTGTGCAAACCAGTGTGACATACAGGAGTTCAACGTAGAAGGGAATAAAACATACTGGGGAGATAAGTGTTCTGACAGATTTAGAAAAGCTGTTAAGACTGGATTAAAATCAAATATCAAAGATGTTTTTAAAGAAAGAGAAACTCTTTTGTTTGATGCTTTCAATAGGTATCACGGCGAACAGAATACAGAAAAAAAGACCATAGGTTTCCCTAGGGCTATGTATTTTTATGATAGGCTTCCTTTTTGGAGTACCTTTTGGGGTGAGCTTGGATTTAGGATGATACTTTCTGATCCAACCAATAAACATATAACAAAACAGGGAATAGAATCTGTTGTTGCAGAACCATGTTTCCCAATAAAGGTTGCGCATGGCCATGTTCTTAATCTTATGGACAAGGAACCTGATTATATTTTTCTTCCAGCTATGATAAACAGCGAATCTAATTGTGATGAAAAAAATAAAGCAAAGGTTGTAGGTAGAAAACAAACCTATTTTTGTCTATGGG
>JBAXWW010000218.1:0-2430 GCA_037128215.1 bacterium
TGTACCTGTACTATCAAATTTATATCCATCTATGCAGGCACAGTTATCAAGGACATTTATAACAGCATTCTCTGGGCACGTTAGAGTGGAACTGTTTACAGGTGAGAAGGTACCAGAGGCTTCTGCTCTATCTTTATTGTCCGTTAGTTTCTGCTCAACATTGTTACAGGCACTAAAAAATAATGCTACTAGGATAACTAAAAACATATTCTTCATACTTTTACCCCCATAGATTTTTTTGTTTGTTTTATGCATTATATCTTGTAATCTGTTAAATGTCAACAAAAAGCCATGAATACTTAAGGTCGTTCGTGGCATTAGCGTTTCTTAACTATTTAAGGCTACAAGACCAATTTGCAGATAGTATTTTTAAGTGCTAGGCTTTAATAACTAAATTTAATATGGGGTATCTCAATGAAAAGATTTTTCTCCATTATAGGAGCAGTGCTATTTTACTTAGTAATGTTTCCAATGCTTTTAGTGGTGTTCGCGAGTACCATGGCCTACGCGAGTACTTCACACTTGGGAAGTGTTATAAAATTTATTCCATTATTTTTATTATCTTATTTTGTAACATGGTTTACATGTAAGATTGTTTACAGAAAAGCCTCATTGTATAAGACCTATATATGCTTGATTCTAGCTGCATTGGTCGTCATTATTTGCCAATATCAAGAAAGCCACAAAATAAACCCATATTTACAGCCGATTAAACTAACTAATCCCAAGTTCTCTGACCTTAAACTGACTTTGGAAAATAATTTTAAATCTCGTATGCCTGCTGCTTGTGCTGCTACTTTTAAATTACTACCTTTAAGTAAAATGGATAAAGATGCCATAGATCTAGCCACTGAGATGAGTTGGGAGGTCAAATTGTTTTCCGCTTTGAACAATTCTTTTAAGGTTAAAAACTTTAGAAATACTTGTAAAAACTTTAAGATATAAGACGTAAATGAGGTATCATGTCCTTCTTTGTTAATAAATGATCTTTTGAAAAAAATTAGAACTACTGAGGCCATGGAGCTTATGATACTGGGTGGTATTGTGACAGCTACATTCAGCAATGGTAAGATGATAAAAGACTTGTTACCAGAAAAAGAAGCCACTATTGGTCAGATTAAACTAACAAACGATATGTTAGAGCTTGTGGTTGAGCGCTCTTTGAGAATTATTCAACCTATTAAACCTGGTAAATATTATTACGGGTTTGAACTTGTGGATGGTAGCTTTACAACTGAATTGTATAAAACTGCTGTAAAGGAATGTTCACTTACCATTTTTTCAAAATTTAATTCTATCTTTAATAATGCTGAAGAAAGCACAAAACGGTTAATAGAAAAAAATCATTTATCATCAGAACAACTTAACGGGCAATTAGAAAGGCTCTACAATATAAAAAAGACATGGGAAGATGCAACAAAAAATATGAATATCGAAAATATGAAAAATGAAATTCAGAAGTCAAACAGTTCCCTCATTGTAAATTATGAAAAAAGTTATTCAATGTCGCATCTTTTTGCTAGTAGTAAGGACTTTGCGGCTATTCTTGATAGCTTTGCTAAGACAGGCAGCGATAAGATAACTACTATTGGGGATAAACCAGTTGATCTGAAAAAGGAGTAATTAATTATGAAATGTTTTTTTGTTTTATTATCTATGCTTTTTTTACAATCTTGTGCCACGACTAGTTCAAACACTTATTTGATGACAGATAATACATATAAGACTGTTGCTAGGGGTACTGATAAAAGCGATACCGTGAATAAGACTGTAGATGTTGCTACAAATTTATGCAAAAAAAATAATCAGGTCCCAGCTTTTATGAACGACCAAGTAGAATATCAGGGTACTATGGACGAAGGTACAAAGAAGACCTTACGACAGGTTTCAAAAGGTACAGCATTAACGGGACTTGGGCTAGGAATCCTAAGCCGACCTGCTGGAAGCATAGCTACAAGCCTTGGTCTTGTTGGACTATTTGTCACAGATGATGAAGATTACGTTGCAGAAGTAAGATATGTTTGTAAGTGATATGGGATCTATGCGCTCTCTCTCTTCTCTTTTAACTTAGCTGCATTGTGAACAGTTCCAATATTCGTTACATTTTTATAACCACAATTTTTTAATATTCTGTGGGCTATTAAACTTCTAGCTCCGCTTTGACAATAAACGGTGATATTTGTTTCTTTATTAGGGATAATTTTTTGTATTTTGTTTTGAATATCTGAAACAGGCACATTGATGCTGTTAGTAACACTAAACCCTTCAAATTCTTTTTTAGTCCTTACATCTAGGAAAGTAATTTGTTCTCCTTGTTTTAAATTAGCTGAAATGTTTTTCATAGCAAAAGATTTTTTTACTTTGTTGTAGATAATATATGCAAGCACTACCACTATGCTTAAAAATAAAAACTTGTTTGACATCTGATCC
>JBAXWW010000219.1:0-2417 GCA_037128215.1 bacterium
CTAACTGTTTTAGAGGCACTAAAAACACTTAAAACGACATTAGAGACAGTTCCTGTAACTAAGAAAGTTCAGCCGTTCATTTTCTCACCACGCATAGTAAATTAATAGTTTTAGCAAAATAATATAGTTCCAAGAGCCAGAGGAGAAACTCTCTGGCTCTTTTTTTTATTTGTGCTAACATTTCTTTAACGGGGGACTCAAGCTTATGTTTAGACGCATTATTTTAGTAATTCCAGCTATCTTTATTCTTACTCAATCTTGTTCTACAATAGAAAAAGATCAAGTTTATAAAGACGGTGTTCAGGCAAGAATAAATGGTAATGATGTTAAGGCGAGGGACTCTTTTAACAAATCTTGTAGTTCTGGTTATATGGATGCTTGTACTGCTCTTGCGTATATGGAAAATTCTGCTGGTAAAAAGAACTCTGCACAAATTTTATATAAAAAAGTTTGTGACTCGGGTGATCAGAGAGCGTGTAATTCACTAGCTGTTCTTTATGAAGAAGCAGGAAAAGATAACGACGCTAAAACGTTATATTCAGTTGCTTGTGAAAATGGAAATGGTATCTCCTGTGACAACTTGGGTACTCTAGAAGAGTTAAAGAAAAATAAAACAGAGGCAGCTGCTTTTTATAAAAGAGCATGTGAGCTAGGTTTTGTTGGAGGCTGTTCTAATCTTGGTAATTTAGAAATTAGATCAGGAGATGAAGCAGAAGGAAAACAATTATTCAGAATGTCGTGTGATGCTGGAGAATCAATAGGATGTTTTGCAGTAGGAGATTTAGAAGAAGACCAAGGTAACGCGGAAGAAGCAAGAAAACTCTATAAGAAGGCATGCGATATGGACGGTAAAATGGGGTGCCATGCGTTGGGACTTATGGATAGAAAAAAACAAGATTATACCTCTGCTAGGAAATTTTTTAATAAGGCATGTAATAATGGTGTAAATGAATCCTGTCTTGTTTTAGAAAAAATGACAGAAACTGGTCGATAAGAATTAAAGATAAAAATTGTGACCGATATAAATATTACGTTTGATAATTTTGTTTCTTTTATAAAACATGAAGAAAATTTATCTTCAAACACCGTAGAGGCTTATGTTTCAGATATAAAAGAGTTCCTGCTTTATATTAAAGAAAAGGGTATCAATGGTGTTGAAGATATCTCTCATCTGCATATAAGGGGGCATCTTGCGACCTTGTATGACAAGTTAGATAAACGTTCTATAGCGAGAAAAACTAGTTCTATAAGAGCGTATTTAAAATATCTAAACTCTCAGGGATATATAAGTTCTAATGTGTTAAGCAGAGTTGTTCATCCAAAAACTCCAGAAAAACTTATGTTTGCTCTTTCTGTTGAAGAGATGAATTCTTTTCTATCGGCGATAGATTCTAATAATACAATAGGTAAAAGAAATTTAGCTATAATAGAGCTACTTTACGGGGCTGGCTTAAGAGTATCTGAACTTGCTTCAATAAAGATAGGTGATGTAAACTTTGAACAAAGAGTTGTAAAGATCTTAGGGAAGGGTAGAAAAGAGCGATTATCTCCCTTCAATCAGGAAGCCTGTAATACATTGAAGGCATATCTTGATGTTAGAGCACAATTAATAAATGTAGATAAACCCAATGAGTATATCTTTCTTAACAGAAGCGGAAATAATCTTAATGTAAGATCCATACAAAGATTAACAAAATTTATATCTATGAAGGCTGGTTTATTAAGGAATGCAACTCCACATACAATGAGACATTCGTATGCTACACATTTGCTTGAAGCAGGTGCCAGCATAAAAACAGTTAAAGAACTTTTGGGTCATGCAAGTATTGCTGCAACACAAAGGTACACGCATCTTACAATAGATAAGTTAACCCAGATGTATAAAAAGGCTCACCCAAAAGCGTAATTCTTCTTTGATATATGTATAAAGAGTAGACATCATGCATGCTTGCTTTTCATACATAATAAGGAGGCTCTTTTCTTTAAGTTGTTGAAAAAATTGGTTTTATTTGCAATATTTAAAAATGGCACAGGTGTTGCAAAGATAAGGGTAGATTATGATTTTCCTGGGGAGGAAAAAGAAATGAAGGTGCTAACAAATTTAAAAGTATTAGTGATGATCAGCTCTTTAATGATGATCATGAGTGCTTGCGGTAAACAGACCCAAAGTATTTTAGGTGATAATCTCTACAATACTACTTATGGTTCTTGTAATACTGCTGCAACAGGAGCAAACGTTTATACTGGAACTATCTCAGACAACAATGACCTTAATTGGAGTAGTTACGGTATAACAACAGGTACTATCAAGCTTAACGTTACACCTGTAAATGGAACTATAAGTGGCCAGTTCTATGCTTCTGCTATTATGACTTTAAATGGAGCTCAGTATTGCTGCTCTTCTCAAGGTCTAAGCG
>JBAXWW010000220.1:0-2399 GCA_037128215.1 bacterium
ATCTAGTTCTCCAAAACCCGAAGCACCTAAGGCAAGTCGATTATCTTTAAAACGAAAGCCCATGCTGTATAAAACGCTTGGTAACACTGAAAAATGAGAGAACTCTTCCCTGTTTCTCTTTAGTGGTTCAGAGCTAATAAATTTATTAAAAATTGTTCTATTTGGATCTTTTGTGATCTTTTCATATATTTCATTTTTCATAGCTAAATGATCACCAAGAATAACTACAGTTGTATTTTTTATGTAATTTTGCTTGTATATGTATTCAATAAAATCGGAAAGTAAAACAGAGGTACACTTGACAATTCCAGTAAAGTTACTGGCTCTTCGTTTGATACAAAAATCACTCAAGAATCCATTAGGATGGTGTGTATCAACTGTCAAAATTGTAAGATTGAATGGTGTTGGCCCCTTTTCCAACTCATCAAGTCTTTTTTTTGCATTATTTAAAAGGAGATCATCATGCAAGCCCCAACCATCAAAAACATCTTGATTTAGCTTTTCCCATTCCTCTTTACCATAAAGCTCATCATATCCATGGGCCTTTAAAAATTTACCTTTTCCAGCAAATAAAAGAGATGCACCACCCATAAAGACATTTTTATATCCTGCTCTCTTCAACATGTCCCCTAGACAGGTTGCTCTTGGTAAAAAGTATTTTACTGATTCACCAAAATCATTTGCATCATAAAAACTTGGTTGTAGTGGTATCCCACATTGTGTAGATACCATCGCAGCTATAGTCCAGCCTGTGCCAGAAGTCTGTCTATAATTTTCAAATGAGCTTGCACCTTTTGTTTTAGCATTAAGCTCGGTCAATAGATCTGTTCCAAAAATCTGATCATCTGAGTATGTTGTCTCAAGTGATTCAACATAAATTAATATTAAATTTTTCTTCTTTTGTGGAGATGTTATCTGTCCTGGTTCAACATAGTTTTCACTAAAAAGATCCTTTCGTTTTTGATCTTGTAGATATGACCAAAATGATATTTTTGAAAGAAAAAAGATACTTGCTCCTATTAGAAAAAATATTGGAAGCTTTTTCTGAAAAAAGAACAAAGAAAAACCGAAGATAGTCCTCATAAATTTATAAGAAGTTCTTTTAAAAATAAGAACAGATCGTTTTAATCCAATCTTACGAATTGTGTTTAGAAGAATTTCGTATAGATAAACAAATAGAGCCAGTACTACAGGATAAATTAAACAATTTTTTAAGAAGCTTTTTACCAATTCAGGGTCAGCTTGCATAAGCCCTGTAAGGCTGAATTGAACATGATAAAAAACTTGTTCAAAGCTCGGTTCACCAAATTTTTTAGAGATCCAAAACCCTGTAATACACAAAGTAAAAGAAAGCCAATAAAACAACAATTTATAAGCTACTCTTGAAGACCTTATAATTGTTTTGACTTTTTTCGTAGTAATAATCTTTTTGTAGTGTCGATAAACAATTTTATTCATATTTTTATTTTAGTTGTTAAAAGAAGAACATTAACTTTTTTGAAGTTACACATATAAGTGAAAGTGGCGGGGCCGACGGGACTCGAACCCGCGACCTTTGGCTTGACAGGCCAACGTTCTAACCAACTGAACTACGACCCCTAAAGAACTAGCCTTTTTTATTAGATACCCTTATCGATGTCAATTAAAAATTAAAGATTTGATACAGGGTCAAGAAGAGAGAAAACTTCCTCAATATACGCCTTTTCATCAACAAGAATCGGCTCTTCAACTACTTTAAAGCATGTAGCTCTGTTAAAAAGTTCTGTTACAGCGATTGTATTAAGCTTATGGCCGCTCTTGTATGCCACAATATGAGCAAGCAACCTTGTAGTTCCCGTAAGAGCCACATCTCCCATTATATCCAGAATTTTATGTCTTACGAACTCATCTTCATAACTCATCTGATCTTTGTTTATTATCCCTTCTGAGTTCAGAACTATCGCGTTCTCATATGAACCACCTAATGCAAGCCCTCTTTTCTGAAGATCTTCTACTTCTTCAAGAAAACCAAAAGTTTTAGCTTTAGAAAGATTATTCGTATATGCGAATGGGTTATCGACGTACTCTAAATGCTGAAGACCAATGTTTGGATTTTTATAATTTACTCTACATGTAATTTTAAATTCATTAGCCGGCAGTAAATAAACAAATTTGTCGTCTATGTGAGCAGAAACAGGTTTAATTACCTGTATATATTTTCTAGCCTTATCTTGTACTTTTATACCAACTTTTCTGATCACATCAACATAAACAACGGCACTGCCATCAAGTATTGGCAATTCACTACCAGACACTTCTACAATGGCATTGTCAATATTCATTCCTCTCAAAGCAGAAAGAATATGCTCTACTGTTGCAACTCTAACGCCTTCTTTATTTCCCAAAACAGTACTAAGTTC
>JBAXWW010000221.1:0-2389 GCA_037128215.1 bacterium
TCTCTAAAACAAAATATGGGTAAAGGCTTTGCTGTAAAGACTGGTGTTTCATATTCAGATGGAGATTATATCTTATTTACTGATGCTGATGGCTCTACACCTATTGAAGAGTTAGATGAATTCAAGGTGTTTTTAAACAATAGTTACAGTGGTATCCTTATAGGTAAAAGAAAGATTAAAGAAGAAGCAGGAAATAGATTAATTTTAATTACTAGGCGTTTAGCTCGTTATACTTATAAAAGGATAAGGATGCTGTTGTTCCTGAAAAATATTGAAGATACTCAATGTGGATTTAAAATATTTAGTAGTGATCTTAAAGATTATTTTATTGCCCTACAAAGACAGTATAGGTACTCCTTTGATATCGAGTTACTCTCAATTACTAAACTACTTAAAAAAGATATAAAAGAAGTTAGTATAAACTGGATATATAAACCTGGCTCAAAAATAAATATAGTAAAAGATTCGTTAAAAATGTTCTATGAATTATTTAAAATAAAAATAGCTTTTATTAGTGGCTCATACAGATTGGACAAGGTTGACTCTCTAAAGAAAATAGAGCTAGCTAAGATCAAAAGCATTATCGTTGATTAAGTTAATAAAAATTAATTATCAGAAACAAAACTTATGTCCTCTGAGTTCTCTCCAATCATAAAATATTTTTGCTGATTTGATCTTTTGTATTTCACGACGATCTTTATAAGAGCCTCAGGAATATGAGTATATAAGATGTTTAAATGGTATTTACCTTTATCCAAAAATGTTTCTGTCTCTTTTGAATTATATAAACTAGAAGTAGGAGAGAATTGTTTTATTGTCTGTAATTCAGAAATGATTTTACCATTTAAACTTAGACGTACTCCATTGTCAGCAGATATATGTATTTTATAAAAGCCTGCTTTCTTAACTACTAACACAGAGTTCATGTCTAAAACAAATGAGTTATAATAGAGTAGAGGGAAAAAACCAACATCTTGATTATACAAGGAACTGGATAGAGGAAAATTAAAACTTGGGATAGAAAGTCTTTTATCAAGAACAGTCCATGCATCCAAACTATAATCAAGGTTAGAGTCATTTGTGCTCAGTGTCCTTATTCTTAGGTCTAGCTTGCCTCTTTGTGTTCTATAGTCATTTGGCAATAAGCGATTTTTTGTTGCTCTGACATCAAATATTCCGCCAAGCCTTACATCATCTCTTTTCGTTTCTATAACTAATTTGGCATCTCTAAAATAATCTTTTGGGTGGCAGCCATATGCTTTCTCTGTAAATATAAAAAAATCCATTTTATCTGGATTATTTTCTAAAATTAATTTGTTCCCTAAATATGGTTTAATGTTAACAGGCATAGTACAGCATCCTATTTTAACTGTTTTCATCTCTGGGTGCTTCTTATCTATGTATGTTTTGAATTTATCTAGTGTTTCCTTATAGTTTATAAGCCAGTAATCTGCATCATATCCATTAGACATGGCACCGTTTAGACCACCGATAAATTTATTGTAATACGTATATTCATAAGGATGCAGACTGAACATAACCCTTGTAGATTGATACAGTGATAATAATGCTACTATAATGATGAGCCATTTTACATTTTTTAGATTAATGCTTTTTAAGATAAAACTAAAAACGAATGTTAATAAAACTATAACTGTTAAACGTAATAACATGTTTTCTGGGGTAAGGTGTAAAGAGGTAATTAAAGCAATAGAAAAAAAAGCTGCAACAGAATATTGGAGGTATCTATACTCAGAGAGTAATACATAGAAAGTTAGAGCTAGCAAACAAGATAGTGGCGGTATTATAAAAAGAATCTGCCTCAACTCATTGTATAAAGGTGTAGATTTTAGTATTATAACAAGCAAAGGAAATGTTATAGATAAAATTATAATGAAAGTGCTAAGAATTGTTAAAAAAGTATCTTTAGGCATTTTAAATTTATTTTTATACAGAGAATAGGCCTTATCTGTCATAAATAAGAGGCTCAAGTAAAGCAGTACTATATGCAGTTCAGGAAGTTGAAAATTAAATCTATTCCAAATATAAGAAAAGACATATTCATTTTTCATTCCATTAAAATTAGCAGCATAATTACTAACTTCAAAAATTCTCAGAGGGTTTATAAAAAGATATGGCCAGCCAATCATTGTAATAGCTAAACTAACAAGAGATATAAATGTCACTATGACTGTAATTTTGAGAGCAGATAACTTTTTATTGTTTTCGCCGTGTGTGATCTTTTTGTTTAATAACTTATATAGTATAAGTGCAAAAGCAAAATATATGATTAGTACTAGTCCAGAAATTCTAATGCCTGTAGCCACTCCTATTGCGCAAGATAAAAGAATTATGTTTTTCTTTTTTATTGACGGTAGATCAAGCAATA
>JBAXWW010000222.1:0-2355 GCA_037128215.1 bacterium
AAAAACAAAATTGATAAACCTTATCAAAGAACAGATACAGAAAGGTGAGAATGGAAGAATAGTAATAAAAGCTAATATCCTTACTAATCCAGAAATAATAAACGTTCTTAAAGAAGCTAAACAAGCAGGAGTAAAAGTAGATCTTATCATAAGGGAAAGATCTTTAGCTAACGAAGAACTTGGTGTTAGAAGCATCTTGGGCTCATTTCTTGAGCATATGCGTATTTATCAATTTGGTGATGGCAATGATTCAAAGATCTACATATCTAGTGGAGATCCTAGTACAGAAAAGCTTACGATGAGGTATGAAACTTTTCTAGAGATAGATAGCCCTAATGTAAAAAATGATCTTATGGATATTTTAAATGCTAATCTTAAGGATAATAGAGGTGCTTGGATACAGGGTGATGATGAATATACAAAAGTGGAACCAGATAAAAGTGAGCTTAGTTTTGGTGTTCAGCGATATCTTAGAAATAAAGCAGGTAGCAAACGTTATGAGGGGCCAGAAGGTTTAAGAACCTTGCTTGTAGATTGTGCTAAGAACAAGTGGAATTTAAGTACTGCGTATAAAAATTATCCTGAATTATTTTCAAAACAAAATGTGGAAGATTTTATTAATCTAGCAGGTCAGCAGACAACAAGATCGGCTGGTATTGATATGCTAAATAAGGCAAACTTTTTGATTGGCCAACTTGCAAAAAATGACCAAGAATTAGAATCCTTAAAACCTTTAATTGGAGCTGTTTCAGCAAACTTAGTGAATACCGATGTAGACATATTAAGAGCTAGATTGGAACAATATTTAGGTAAAAAGCTGGATAATATAGGAGATAAACAGCTTGTCTCTGATGCAGCAGAGATGATCATTTCTCTTAATTGTAATCTAAACAATTCAGATCTTCTGACAAAAATATTATTTGGTTCAATAGAAGATGATTACAAAGACGGAGTTATCTCATTACTTTCTGTTATGCACGCAAATAAAAATAAAATTAATGGACTTATCCTCTTATCAATAGCGTCTAACGAAAAGATAAATTTAGACGGTACAATGTTAGAGATGAGTAACTATTTGGGTAATATTGTTGATAAGAATCCTATTATTAGAGTAGCTGTAGATGATATTGATGCTGCTGGTTTTGACATGATCAAAGGCATAGATATTAAGAGCGGTGAAATGGAAAAGGTATTCTCTGTGATAAGCAAAATCAGTGAAGGAGCATCAGTTTTAAAATGAACAAAACAAAAAAGACGATCTTAATGGGCCTTATTGGGCTTGTATTTAGTGGAGTGCTTAATGCGCAGACAAGCACAAATACAAGTGTTGAAAAACATCTTGATGAAATAGACGCACGATTAACAAGCACGATGCTTAGTTATAATAGCCAAGAGTTCTCTCAAACTTTTGTAAAGAAAGAGCTTGCTAGTATAGATGAGTTGGTTCTAAGAGTTAATGAGCAGATAAGTGGCTTACCTAAGTCTGCTATAGTTTTAGCCTATCTAGATGAACTTGAGGCAGATGCAGTAAAACTGCAAAAACTTAAAAGGGCTAATTCAAAAACAGCAGTAAACACTCTTTATACTGCAGATTGTTTCAAGAATAATCTAATAGCTATAGAAAAAAAATCTGTTCTAGAAGAGATGAATAATAGAGGTCTATTAGACGAAACCTTTAAGAAGGTGCCAAAACAACTTAATAACTTTGTTACGTGGGAAGAACTGGATCAAATTGCAGAGATATTAGCTACTAAATTGGTAGAAAAAGGATTAACCCTTGAATCTGGTAAACTGCCTGCTTTGATAGAACGAGAGATTTTTACTGATCTTGATGCCAAAAATAGTGAAGCAAGAGCTATTCTAGATCAGAAGACAGTCAACAAACCAGATATAAATGCAAAAAGAGCTCTTGGAAGAATAGCAAGAAGAACCTTGGATGCTTTATCATTTTATTTTATCTTGAACGCTGCTTATCAACATGGTGGTATTCATGCTTTTCATAGCGCTACTCATGGAGTTGCTGAAGTAGGTACCACTATAGTCTTAGCTAACGTAGTACTTCATGTGTTGGATGGATACTGGACATACAAGGGTAAAAACAGGGACATAAAGAAAATGTTATCTGTAAGCTTCAATAATGCAAAGAACATGGAATGGACAAAAAGATTAGCCCAGAATTTTGGTGAAAGCTATAAGGCACTTACAATGTCGTCTAATAAAAAAAGTGCAAAGAAACAAGTTGATAAAGTGATGTTTTCTTTGTTATTTGCAGAAAAAACTGGTGGAACTTTTTATAATCAGGCTCTAGAGAATGCAATATATGAAATCAGCGAAGCTCATTCACCAATAACAAAT
>JBAXWW010000223.1:0-2348 GCA_037128215.1 bacterium
CCTTTTTCCAACACGATTATTCTATTCGAGCTCTTTATTGTAGAAAGTCTATGAGCGATTACAAGTGTGGTACGATTTTTCATTAATTCTTTTAATGCGGTTTGTACTTCTACTTCTGATTCGCTGTCTAATGCAGATGTTGCTTCATCCAATATAAGTATTGGGGCTTTTTTTATTAGTGCTCTTGCAATAGTCAATCTCTGCTTTTCTCCACCAGATAATCTAAGACCTCTTTCTCCAAGTACGGTCTCAAATCCTTGAGGTGACCTCATTATAAAGTCATATGCATTTGCAGATCTTGCTGCCTCTATTACTTCTTCTCTTGTAGCTGTTCTTCTTCCACAAAGTATATTGTAATAAATAGTGTCATTAAAGAGGAACATGTCCTGACTTACCATTGCTATATTATCTCTAAGTGATTTTAACATAAAATCTTTTAGGTCTTTTCCGTCTATAGAAATGTTGCCTTCTTCTATATCATAAAATCTAGGTATAAGATTTGCCATGGTCGTTTTTCCACTTCCACTAGCTCCAACAAGAGCAATAACCTCTCCCTTTTTAATTTCTAGATTTACACCTTTTAGGGCGTATTCATTCTCTTCAGGATATTTAAAAGATACATTTTCTAGTTTTATTGATTTAGAGAACTTGTCCAGCTGTAGTCCACTTCTTGTCTTCTCTACAGGAAGATTAAAGACTTCTTTAACTCTATCTATAGCCGCTAATGCTCCCTGAAATTTTAAATTGGAGCTGTTTATCTTTTTTACTGGTCCCTGTGCCAAGCCCAAGGCTACAAGCACGGTCATAAATTCTCCCTGTGTTATTTTGCCTGTTATTACCCACAGACCACCCATGTAGATAACTACTGCGGTAACAAGACTTCCCACAAATTCCATAAGTGGTGTGGACATCTCTTCCATTCTATATGTCTTAAACATCCTCTTATATAGTTCACGATTTATATTAAGGAATCTTGCCCTCATTAGAACTTCTATGGAGAATGCCTTTATTATTTTCATTCCATTGAATGTTTCATTTAAATTCGTGCCGATCACACCGTATTGTTCAAGACTTCTATGTGTGTATCTTTTAACCGTAGTCCCTATTTTTGCTATCAGAAATATAATTATCGGGGCTATAACGAGTATCATCGCTGTAAGTCGCCAGCTAGCCCAAAAAGCTGTTATGACAAAACCTGCAAAAGTTAATGGTTCCCTGATAAAATCTATACCCAACATTATTCCTTCTGGGATCTTTTGTCCGTCGGTGATAACCCTTGTAAGCAGTACACCGGAATGATGTTTTGTTTGTGCCTTTAATGGAAGTTTTAGTATGTGAGAGTAGAGGTCGTTTCTAAGATGCATGACCATTACTTCACCCAAGCCACGTTGCATTGTGAAGTGAAGATATTTACTAAGTCCACCGATCAAATATAAATATATTACAGTTACAGAAATAAATCGTAGTGTATGTAAGTTTTTTTGAGAAAAGACATCATCCAACATCATCTTTATGAACTGAAGGCTTGCAACAGGCATTGCACTTACGATAAGTCCCAAGAAGAATATCAATACTATTTTTGGCCAGTGAGGACGAACATATCTCCTAGTGAACCATAAAAAATTATTCAATTCCAAGCCCCCTGGATCAGTCTAGCTAGTGGAACTGCTACTAATCCGATTATTGCACTTATAACTATTGCCAGCATATAACTGGAATAAGACAATATTTGTGAAATAAAAAACAAACTTGCTATCGGTATATAAAAAGAAGCCAATGGTTTAATATATTTTAGAGAGAAGACAAGAACTATCACAGTGTATATTGCTGGGATGCTTATAGTCCCAGACAGTGGAGCCCTACTATTATTCAAAATAGCCTCTAAACCTATACTTGGAAAAATAATACTTACTATTATTGTAATAACTGATCCTAACGTTATAGCTAAAAGAAATTCTCTAAATTTTTTAAATTGTTTTATCATATAAAGGTATGTGGCGATTACTGGTACACATAACAAATAGGTCTTGTAGGATAAAGAGAGAACATCCCTAAATTCACGGGAGTGACCAAAGAAGCTAAGTGTTTTTAATCGTAAACTCTCTATAACAAATCTATCAAAAGACATGAAGACCCTGTCTATATTATAACTTTTAGCGTGAGGTATAAGCTGCGTCAGCCTGTGGTATGCAATTATACAGACAAGGAAAGGAAGATAGTCTCTAATGACCTGTAGTATTCTGAATTTTCTCTTCCATAGATAAACAGTTTGATCACTTATTGTTACAGCTGGTATCTTTACGCCTGACTTCATTGTGTCTATTATTCGTTGTATCCTGTTCTCATAT
>JBAXWW010000224.1:0-2345 GCA_037128215.1 bacterium
TTTTATAGGTTATTTGTTTAATTCTATTTTTAATTTATAATCTTTTATTTTTTCCCATACTCTATGTTTGCCGTAATCTCCTAATGTTTCATCTGTAAGTTCACCATTTTTATCAAGTACTTTGCCTTTAATAACTATCTGTGTTGTTTCTGTTTTCTTTTCAGTTACAACCGGAGTCCCTGCATTAACAATGGTAATTGATGCCATAAAAACAAGTGCAAATAATATAACTTTTTTCATTTTTTTATTGTATTAAAATTTTATGCAAAGATACTACATGAATGTGTTTTAGACATTAAATCAGGGTTAATTATATATTAAGAATTTTCAGTTTGTGTTAAGTTAATGTTAAGTCAAATTTAATTGACAGATGTAAATAAAGAATTATATATTAATAAAATATATAAATATTTAAAAAGAATATTATTAAACAACATTTTTTGATTAATCCTCATTTAAATATTAAATTGTAAATCTTTTGCTCTAATGGTTTCAGAATACTAAAACACAAAATAATATCATCTTATTGAAAAAAAATTATTATAGTTGAATCCACTCCGAAAAGTATTTTCCTAACATAAATATCAAATAATCTGATATTTATTTGTGTATGTGGTTAATATTATGTATCTTTGCCTTATATTTCAATAGCTAAGATTATGTTTAAAAAGACAAAGCGTGATATTCAATTAGGAATCTTTTCATCGACAACATCCTTACTTTCGGGTAAATCAAAGAAGCTCTACGAAGATACCCAAGCATGGCATAATATATTTCGTCAACAGGTAACAATGCGTATTAATGAAAGTATCTTCAGTGGATTGTATAGTTCTAATAATGGCACACCCAATGCTTCAATCCGAGTTTTAGTAGCAATGATGATCCTTAAAGAGGCACAAGGCGTGAGTGACGAAAAGTTATTTGAAGACTGCCGATTCAATATGTTAATGCGTAGTGCATTAGGATTGATAAATATTGATGATGAATTACCTGTTGAGTCAACCTATTATTTGTTTCGCAAACGTATTGCTGATTATGATAAAGCGTATAATGAAAATTTGTTTGAAAAAGCATTTGCCGATATAACAAAGAATCAGTGTATAGATTTTCAAGTTAGCGGCAAAAGTATACGTATGGATAGTAAACTTTTAGGTAGCAACATAGCATGGCTTAGCCGTTATGAATTGGTACACGAAACGCTTCGTTTATTTTACAAAGAAATAAAGGAGTTGAACATATTGGATAAAGCAACAAAAGACAAATTAGACACACTACTTAAATTTGAGGGGAATAAAGTTGTTTACACCAATACAAGTAATGAAGTAAAGATAAAGTTACAGACACTTGGTGTGTTAATATATCAGATACTGCCTTTATTTTCATCATTTAAAAGCAAAAGCTATGAAACACTTCAAATAGTTTTTGAACAACAATTTATTGTAGATCAAAATAAGATAGTAATAACTCGTGATAAAGAAGACATCTCAGCTAAATCTATTCAATCTCCACATGATACAGATTGTAATTATCGAAATAAAGGTGGTAATAAAATAAAAGGTTATACAACCAATGTTATTGAAAGCTGTGATGAATCAGGTCTTAACCTTATTGGCAATGTGAATGTAGATGTTGCTAGTGCTGTTGATGTTTCATTTTTACAAGATGGGATTGAAAAAGTAGAAGCTGTCTTTACAGATAAGACTGAAAATGTTCATGCTGATGGCGCATATCATAGCCCAGATAATCAATCGTACTGCCAAGAAAACTTTATCAATCTATATCTTCATGCAATACAAGGAGCAAAAGGAAGATATGCTTTCACGCAAATGGATAATGGTGAATTAATAATTTTAGATACCAATACAAACCAAACGATAATAGCTAAAAAGATTTTAAGCAAGAAAAATGTTCAAAAATGGCGAATAGATACTAATAATGGATACAGATATATTACTCAAAAAGAGATTGATGCTTATTTTCTCAGAAAACAAATAGAAGAGATTCCAATAGAAATCCTCCAGAAACGTAACAATGTTGAAGCAACAATTTTTCAATTAGGATATCATTATCCAAACGACAAAAGTCGATACCGAGGATTAATTAAGCACAAAATGTGGGCAAACATACGTTGTTTATGGATAAACTTTGTCAGAATATTAAAACACATAAGACAACTATGTCAAAAAGATACTTTTTTATCAAAAACTAGACTTTTTCATCTAGTAAAGAAGCTAAAATTTGTGATTGATAACTACTCCTGGTGTTATTGCAGATATATTAGTCGATATTACTATTCAAAATATTTTTCCTGTGGTTAAGAATATAAGTTATCGGAGGAGACTCAT
>JBAXWW010000225.1:0-2297 GCA_037128215.1 bacterium
AAGCTACATCCTCTTACAAACTAGCCGTAGCTATAGTGGCATTACAAACAACAGTATCTGTGGTTTGCTTACAAACCACATCTGGATCAAGATCAGCATCCTTAGAAAACCTATAATGTTCCTTGGTATCAACTTTCTTTTCACTAGAATTAGAAGACGTATTAAAGACTAATCTTGCCGGCATCCCTGTAAAAATAAGTTTCGTCACGCTAATATTTTCATCTACTAGATTAACTTTTTTTACTGATACGTTTTGATTGTCAGCAATAATAGCACCACCAGAATCGTATGAATCATCTATATTATTAGAACAATTTAGAGCCAGGTTCTTTAAATTTATGCACATAGAACAATAAGTAGAATTTGTTGGGCAGGAATAAAACTTCTTATCCAGATTAGCTTTATTTAAACCCATTGAAGCAAGTATGGACTCTTTAAATAAGACATATGCCTTCAGTTTATTACTACTAAGAACAAAGCTCGCCTTAGCAGATGGATTTTTTCTTAAATCAGAAAGGACAAACCATCGTCTAAGATCCTCAACATCTCTTTCACTACCCCTAAATTCACTTAATGTTTGTTTCCTTGCAGGTGAATTGCTGGAGCAAGAGGTTAGATTAATCATAGAAGCGGAGAGAAAAGTGAGGAAAAGAATCCCTTTAAATCTACTTAAAGACTTCATAGAGGATCTCCTTTGAGCAGAAACTGAGCTAAATCTTTGTAAAAGCCAGAAGCAAAAGAAACAGGCCAGTAAGGCATTTGCAAGAGAAAGACTTGAATTTTTTTTATAAATACCGTTATTGTTATTGTAGTTTCGTAAAACAGAAAAGTAAAGATATTTTACAATAAATTTACATCGATATTCGGTACTATAAACTGATCAGAAGGACCCTCTGTTTTACCCAAAAAATAAAGGACACCAGTAAAAGCAAGAACCATAGATTCAAAAAGATAAACATTACCAGTAATTGCATCTAAGTCACTATCATAGATGAACACATCTGCCTTATTTTCCAGTCTTCTCATAAACGTAGTCCTTGCCCTCTTACCCTCAGCAAGATCCCTATAAGACTTCAAAAAAGTATTATTTAGACCCAAAGGAGTCAACAACCTTAGAATATCTGCAACTGGGTAGCTTTCCCTAAACTGAAAATAAGGCAATACTTTCTTTAAGTACAGCATCCTTGCTGTTATTTGTGCAAGATTAGATCCAGCGGATTCATGCTGTGGAATAATCTCTGGCAGCGCCTTTCTTAGCCAAACATCATAAAGTCTTTGCGTATATGGTGAAAATTTTCTAAGATTTTTCTTTTTGCCTTTAAGTTCTTCATAAATTTTCATTATTTCTAATGTCTCTGTGTCTTTACATTTATCCTTTCCAGGGCAAAGCTCTTGTTTACACTTAAAACAGGGAGGAAGACTAAGAGGAGCATTCGTTATTATCTTTGTGTTTTCTACATCTTCATCAACTATATTCTTTAACCTTTCTACAAGAAGATCGTCTAAGTCAGACAGCTTCTGTTCTTTTTTACCGACAAATGATTCGACCAAGAACAATCTGCCTCGTCCTTTAAAATAGTCTATAACGCATATAGCTGTATTAGGACTTCTACCACCAGACAGCATTAATCCTATAAAGCGATGTTTATCTGAACTTGACCTAGTTACCATTGGATGTCTATACTCCTATCTAAATATGAGTAGATTAATCATAGGTATCACGGGCGGTATTGCAAGCGGAAAATCAACTTTTCTGTCTATTATGCAAGAACAGGGATTTTTAACGATAAGTGCTGACAATATAGTTAAGGAACTCTACAAAAAGGACAAAAAAGGATATCAAAAAATTATAGAATTACGACTAGATAATATTTTAGATAAAGAACAAAACATAGACATAAAAAGACTCAGAGAACTTGTTTTTTCTAAACCAGAAATAAAAAACAAAATAGAGCTTGCCATACATCCATTGGTCATAAAAGAACTAAATAAATTAATAAAACAATCAGACAAAGATAAAATAGCAATAGAGATCCCTTTACTTTTTGAGGCTAAATTGGAAAAGATCTTTTCTCATACAGTGACTATATCTGCAAAAAAAGGATTAATGATACAAAACATCATACAAAGATATGGGATACAAGAAAAAGAGGCAGAAAAGATGTTAGAAAATCAAATGGATATAGAAAAAAAGGTAGAAAGATCTACATTTGTGTTACAGAATAACGATTCTTATGATGCTTTTGTGTCTAAAGCTAAAGCATTAAGCACTGCTCCGTTAAGAGCAGACTTAGAAT
>JBAXWW010000226.1:0-2252 GCA_037128215.1 bacterium
CCCAACAGAAAAAGCAACTGTTAATGGTCTTACATTATCATGTCAGGCAATGTCAGGAAGCACTGGATACTTTAGTGGTTCTTATCAGGCAATAGCTTTAAAAATAGGCGTACCTGGACCTGGCGGATTTGAAGATGGTTCAGCTTCTCTTCGTGTTGATCAGACTCTTAGAGGTTATATAACTCTTTCTAGTGGCGTATCTGGTTTAGGTGGCTATTCAACATATGTACATTTTGTAATGTAACTAAATATTAAAGATAGATAATTAAGGGAGGAAGGTATGAACAGATTATTAAAAATAGTGGTGGCAATAATATCCGTCGCGACTATAGTTTCTTGTGGAGCTAGCTCAGCAAGAACATTAGGAGGATTTAAAAACACGAAAGCTACGGATGCAGCTATAAAAAGTAATCCATCAGGACAACCTGCAGAGAGCTTTTATGTTTATGCTACCACAGAAGCTACATGTGCTACAGATCTTGCAGCCATGAACATAAATCTTAGTGGTATATTAAGCCCGGCTTATGCATCAAGACCAATAAAGTCTTTTAGTTTGGCTTTGTCTGTAAGTTCTACACTTAAACTAGCTTACATTACTATGATCTTTGCATTTGAAGGTGATGATACAGATTATTTACTGCAATTAACTACAAGCGGTACACCTGTTATAAACAATACAATGATGCAGATGCAGTTTGTTGATAATACACAGATAGCATTGACAGCTAACAGTGGTGTTCCTTCTTCAACAATTAGCGTTACTATACAGGATTCAGGATACCCTGTTATATTTGCAAACAATACACCTCTTACACTTATACAGGTTCCGACAACAACAGCAACTAAATAGCTAATTACCTCCCCTCTTATATAGTAATTAGAGAAAGAAAACCGCCCATTGTCAGTGGGCGGTTTTTTTTGTACCTCAAAATTTAATTGTGTTAAGATTTCAAATAATGAACAGTCAATATATCGATCAGTTTTCTACCCATATTAAGGTAGAGAGAGGATTGAGCACAAATACAGTAGAATCATATTGTAGAGACATAACAAGATTTTTTTCCTCAAGCGATTTTAAAACTCAAGAACAAGGTGCATCCATTGATGATCTCGTAAAGGGTGTTACCAGAAAAAATATTCATGATCATTTAGTTGCTCTTTATGATCTTAATCTTGATGCCAGAAGTATTGCCAGAGTTGTTAGTTCAATAAAAACATTTTTTAATTTTCTTGTTAGAGAAGGAATTATTAATGATGATCCTTCTATTCATGTTAAATCGCCAAAATTTAAGAAGATCTTACCTTCTGTTCTTACGGTTGAAGAAGTAGATAAACTCTTTAATTCAGTAGATGTTTCGAAATGGGATGGGGTAAGAGATAGGGCTATGTTAGAACTGATGTACGCCTCTGGTCTCAGGGTAAGTGAAATGATAGGTCTAAAAAAAGAGTCTGTTAATATCTCTGAAGGTTTTCTGGTCGTTCATAGTGGAAAGGGAGGAAAAGACAGATTAACATTGATTGGAAGTTCAGCAAAAGAGTGGATAACTAAGTATCTTGAGGCCTCTTTGGATAAACTTGTTGTTACTGAGTTTTTGTTTATTACAAATAGAGGTAAATCATTTACACGCCAAGGTGTCTGGCTCAAGCTAAAGGAATATGCTCAAAAGGCTGCAATAAATAAAGCAGTATACCCTCATATATTGAGACATAGTTTTGCTACTCACCTTCTTGAAGGTGGTGCGGATCTTAGAGCTATACAGGCTCTTTTGGGTCATTCCAGTATTACAACCACAGAGATATATACACACGTGAGAACAGACTTTCTAAGGGAAGAATATGACCAATTTCATCCAAAGAGTGACACCAAGACTTAATTATGATTGCCTCTATCCACAACAGGGTGTTATTATTTCTCTGATGGAGAAAAACACTTGAAAGCTTGTAATCTAATATTATCCGTTTTTATTCTTTATTTTATATATGCTTGTAGTACAGCTAAGCCTTCTGTAGATGCTGTTGCATCAGTAGAAAAAACAAAGACAGAAGACGTTGCTGAACTTAAAGCAAAAATAGATGATTTAAATAATAGAATATTTGTAATGAGTGAACAGTTGGAGAGTTTAAAGGCTAGAACAAAAGAAGAAAATAAGATAACGAAACCAAAATCAGCAGCAGAAGAGGTAATTGCTTCTTATACTGGAGATGCTGCTAATGAAAAAACTGCAAATACTGTAAAACAGAAAATAGAATCA
>JBAXWW010000227.1:0-2237 GCA_037128215.1 bacterium
ACTCTGTGAGATCTCTTATTCATGGGTTTATAATAAACCAATATTAGCTTTTACAGGTGTCGATGGCTGGAGTGATAAAATGGCCGGTAAAGCTGTAGATGATAGACGTACAGACACAATAATTGCTGTCTCCACTCCAAAGGAAGCTATACAAAAAATTAAAGAGATCTTTTCTAAAGTAGAACAGAGAGTAGCGTTAAAATAGACGACAAGTATCCAGTTCGTTCTCATCCATAGAGTAAACTTTTAGTTCTTTTATAACTTTGTTATCTTTAATAAAGACCACGGCCACCTTTATATGCCCCTCTTGCGCACCTTTAGTGTATCTGGCGATTATCTGAGCCGCTTTATCCATTTTTTCTGCTAGAACAAACTCGTTTTTATCTTCGCTATAGTCAATAAGTAAGCCAGTAGTTCCAGCTATGTCTTTAGGGTCAACGATTGTGCCTAGATCGGACAATGACATAATTTTATTTACTTCTGTTCCATCCCTGGCAGTAATTAGATATATTCTATCTCCAAGATAAAAATGTCTAAAATATTTTAAAAGTTCAAGATCGGTCCACGTTATGTTTTTATTTATATCCAGCATTACATCAAATCTTTTTACTATGTTTGGGTCTGTGAATTTACAGCCCCCAGCAGGCTGTGGATACTCAAGCAAGCCCAATTCCTTTGCAAGTTCAACCTGATTTTTTCTTCCCCTACCAAAAAAACCCATAAGCAAGTCTCTGTTTAAGATGCCGTTCTCCTCTGGGATGCTTGGTTTTAATACTTTGGCGCTAAGAGGTCTAACTAGATAGCCTTTAAGTCCACTCTCGCTTTCTACTATATTTAGTGCTTCTTTTCTTTGAGACATTGGTCGCTGAGCTAGAACTTCTCCAGTAAAAACGAACTCTGCACCCATCTCTTCCATCTTCTTTTTAGCTATCTGGAGCATGTATCTATGGCAATCAAGGCAGGCATTTACAGTAGAGCCTGTGCCATGCTTTGGGTTTTTGACAATATCATCTATATAATCTTGACCAAATCTGTGAACTATTAGGTTTATCCCTCTGTCATTTAATCTTTTTTCTATGATCTTTAGTTTTTCTTCTGAGTATCCAAAGTATGGAGAGACAAAATGTAGAGCATAGGTATCAAAATCCTGCCGCTTTATAAGCAAAGCAGAGAGCCAGCTATCAAGCCCACCAGAAAAGAGTCCTATGGCTTTTTTTTTGATCTCTTTGTTCATATCTAAGTACTAGGTATTACAATGTGGACCTCATTGCAATTGATTTTCTGTTTTCATGGAGTAGAATCGCTTTATTAAAAATCAGGAGGTATTCATTATGAAGAAGGCGTTAATTCTTGCTGCTCTTCCGCTTTTCATGATTGCATGTGGCGGCGGTGGTAATAATGGTACATTAGACAAACTTCCAAAAATGACAAATCCAGTTGTAACAGCAGCTGCAAATTCAACAGCTCTAAAGATTAATACAGCAACTACAGGCCTACCTTTTGCTGGAACAACATCTGCTAATTTTACTCCTAATGTAAGCAGCAGAGCAATGTGTGAAACATTCAATTTAAGTAGAGAGATAATAAATAGAACTGCTCAGGCTGATAGGGTTCTATGTTATATACAAACAACCTTAGTTTCCCCTGTAAACACAGCAGCTTTTAATTCAATAACTCCTTATGATGGTAAAGCTCATATAGTGCAGCTAGATTTTGGTACTACATCAAACAATCCTTCGGGCGTAACTAGGCCAAAGATGAAGTTTAAGGTTGTTAAAGATGGAAATAATATAAAAGAATTTGAAATGTTTATGTGTATGAATGGAACAAACGAAAATCTTGCACAGTCTGAATATATGCATCAGGTTATAAATGGTGAGACCATTAACATTGTTAGTAAGAACATTGAAGGCAGTGGACAATGGAAAGGTTCTATCGTTGTTGATGGAAAACTTAATTCAAGCTTACAATTTACAGAAAAAACAATTACTGCCGTAAACTATTCTAGTTATAGCCAGAGTGGTTTTACTGGAACAAATAAATCAAAAGCAATATTTAATCAATTCCTAGACTCAATGATAGTTAATGCATATCAAACAGGTTCATCAACTGGTGCTTATGGTTCAAATCATTATACAAACAAAGTTAACTCAAAATTTGAGTTAAAGAATGGAGCAGATACAAATATTCAGAAACTTGCTATGGGCGATGGATCTATATATTTACAGAACTCAGAT
>JBAXWW010000228.1:0-2230 GCA_037128215.1 bacterium
ACCCGTAATACTTAATAATTTATTAAAAAAACATCTACTAGCTATCCGTTCAACAGCTTCATAAGCTATCCTCAACGGTGTTGATGCTCCTGCTGTAACAAGAACATTTTTTTTGTTAGCAAGATCTTCCAAGTTAATTTCATCAGCTCTTTCTATTAACTGTGTATTGGGACATATTTTTTGAGCTATCTCGAATAATCTTTTTGTATTGGCACTTTCTTTTCCACCAACAACAAAGATACTGCTATAAACATTAGACCTAATTCTTATCTCTTCCTGCCTGTTCCTGGTCGCATCACATATTGTATTGATTATCTTTATATCACTAAAACGTTCTGTAAGAATTGAACAAAGATCATTGAATATTTCCATTTCCTGTGTAGTTTGTGCCACTACACATAGTTTTTGATTAACATCCATTGCTGCTGCAAATTTTTCTACTTCATCTTTAGTAGAAAGGATACGTCCTCTGTCCTCTGCATAACCCAAGAGGCCCTGAGTTTCCGCATGACCATGATCACCTATGATCACGATAAAATAACCATTAGCGACATGTTTTCTTATTATACCTTGAACTCTAGCAACCTTTGGACATGTTGCATCTATTATTTTAGCACCTCTTTTTGATAAAGCTGATCTGATTTGTGGCGTTACACCATGCGTTCTAATAAGGACGTAATCTCCCTCTTTTACTTCTTCCGGGGTTTTAATATTTTTTATTCCATAGGATTCTAATTCTTCTATAACCGTAGAATTATGGATGATTGGACCAAGTGTACATATGGGAATATTTTTTTTGCGTATAGACTCCATACAGAGGCTAAGAGCACGCCTAACCCCCATACAGAAACCTGCATATTGAGCTAATTCAATCTTCAAACCTTATTTTGTTGTTGAAACGGTTTTACCAACAAGGCTTGCAAGACGAGAAATATATCTTGCTCCTGTTGTAGAAGCAATAACGCCCTTACTCGCTGCTGTTGCTATTATCTTTTGAGTTGCTTGCAATTTTTTCTGAAGTTCTTCTTTTTTTCCGCTTACAACAGCTTCTCTAAGGTCTTTAATAGCCGTTCTCATTTGTGATCTAGCGTTTGAATTCCTCTCATTTTGCTTAATGTTCTGTTTATTTCTTTTAATCGCAGACTTATGGGTTGCCATTTTTCAAATACACTCCTTTATCTTTTAATATACAAAATTACACAAAGTTCTACCAGCAAAGGTAGCAAATAGTCAAGTGGACAATATAATGGGCTATACCGTATATGAGTGTTTTATTTCACCATAGTAGATGACATGATAATCAGTCTTTGGGTACAGATCTTTTATAATACTTGGCGCCAAGGTCTTTGCATCTACAGTATTTTTATGAATAATTTCGCACTCATAGAACATTTTACACTCTTTTACAACAACAGAGCCATCCAGTCTCCCTGGTGTTATAGTAAGCCCAGCTTCTTTAGTTTTATCTAAGTTTTTTCCTGACTTTGTACCACACAAAATTAGTTCTTTTTGCAGTTTATTCTCGTCAGGGACACATACAGAGAAAGTACTAGTCTTTTCCATTAGCTCATAAGTATACCTTACAGGGCGGACCATCACCGTCATAACAGGTCGACTCCATATTAATCCTGTAGTGGCCCACCCTATGGTCATTAAATTTGTTTTTCCCTCTTTATCCTTTACGGCTAAGAAGGCTCCATGAGAGTCTAGAGCTTTACATAGCTCTTCAAAGTTTTTATAAAAAGGAAAGCTTTTCATTTAGTGTACTCCGTGCATCCAGCGTCTTATAGGTTTTGCTATAAGAAGAAGCAATATTGCTGCACCGCCTGCTGTAGCGATAGGTATCATAAAGAAAGTTTTGTGACTCATAGAGTCGTAGTTACCTGCAAACAATCCACTCAACAGATTTGCTGCAAAGTTAGCAAGGTAGTAACATCCTAACAACAATGAAGTAAATTTGATTGGAGAAAGTTTTGTAACCATAGAAAGACCTACTGGTGATAGACACAATTCTCCCAGAGTATGTAGGAAGTATGCTGCTATCAACCATATCATGCTAATAGGTCCATAGGTTTCATTTGCCATTACAGCAAACACCATAACGATAAAACCAACAGCAACTAATACTAGACCCCATACAAACTTATAGACAGTTGCTGGTTCATTTCCAGCATCCGACATTTTAATCCATAATTTTGCAAATAATGGAGCCATTATAAAAATGAATAGA
>JBAXWW010000229.1:0-2202 GCA_037128215.1 bacterium
GATGTATATCAAGATCCCTGTTTTATTTTTTGTCTTATGAACGCCGTGCTTATAGAAAGCAGAAAAAGCTGAATTATGGACCTTATGTTCCATAAGCTTTTTACTTATAACCAGTCTCTTAAAAAAAGATAATTGAAATACTAGCATGCCAACTAGAACACCAATAAAGCTTATTACAACGAACTCAAGTATATTTATTTTATTATTCCAAAATAAAGTTTTATTTAATTCATAGACTACAAAAACAAACAAATAAGAAAATAAAATTGAAGAAATTATTTGTTCAGATCTATACTTAGAACTTTTATTTGTAATAAGAGGAACAATTTCTCCAGAAGTAACACGTTCTACAGAAGCTACTTCTTTTTCTATATCCAACATGTCTTGTTTATTAAACAAATTACAACATTTCATATTACCCTCTCAAAAAGCTTCTATTACCAGCCTCCAGAAGCACCACCACCGCCGAAGCCTCCACCGCCTCCGCCACCAAAACCACCACCACTGAATCCACCTCCTCCGCCACCAAAACCACCGCCAAAGCCTCCACCCCAGAAGCCAATATTACTACCACGGCCTCTATGAGAGCCACCAAGACTAGTGATTAATCTAAAGACTATTCCTATAAATAAAAAGATTAAAAGACCTATCGCCTTATAAAAAGCAACACCTCTGTTCTGTTTGTGTCTAATCTCTGAACTAGCTGCAACAGGAACAGGACCATCAAGATCATAGCCTCCTATTTTATTAATAGCATAGACTACTCCAGAGCTAACCCCTGAATCATAATCACCATCCCTAAAAAACGGCAAGATTTGTTCTTTTATAATTCTAAAAGCTACAACGTCTGGGAGTTTCCCTTCCAGACCGTACCCTACTTCAAATCTTACTTTTCTATCTTTTGCTGCAACTATCAAGATTAGCCCATTATCTTCTTTTTTACGACCAGGTTTCCACTTATCTGCTACAGCTATTCCATACTGTTCTATTGATCCTGCATCCTGTATAGAATCCACTGTCAGTATAATAAACTGATTAGTCGTTTTAGTTTCATAGTCCTCTAGCAATTTTTCCAGTTTATCTTTTGTGGCAGAAGAAAGGATTCCTGCTGTATCATTTACCCTGGATTCAAGTTTAGGAATCTCAAAAGCAAACAAAGACGCAGAAAAGAGTAATATGAGAGCATTTAGCAATATTTTCTTCATTATGTTTAAAACTCCAAAGATTAATCAAACTTAACTTGAGGAGCTTCTTTTACCTTTTTATCTTCTAGCTCAAAATTTGGTTTAACATCCATGTGTAACAAAAATTTAGCCGTAAGATTTGTAGGAAAAAACCTGACAGATTTATTATATTCTTTTACAGCTTCTATATAACGCATTCTAGCTACTGCTATTCTATTCTCTGTACCTTCAAGTTGGGCCTGAAGATCCCTAAAGTTTTCATTGGCTTTTAGATCTGGATATTTTTCCACAACGACCATCAATCTACTAAGAGCAGAACTTAATTGTCCTTGTGCTTCCTGGAATTGTTTGAACTTGCCAGCATCATTTAATACGCTTTTATCAATGTTCATTTGACCAACTTTAGCTCTTGCTTCTGTAACAGCTAAAAGAGTGCCTTCCTCATGTTTGGCATATCCTTTTACTGTATTAACAAGATTAGGTATAAGATCATAACGACGTTGATACTGGTTCTGTGTTTCAGACCAAGAAGCCTTTACTTCTTCATCAAGGCCCTGGATTTTGTTGTAACCACAGGATGAGAAAACAAAAAGAATAGAAAGTGATGTAACGATAAAAATAGGCCATCTTTTCATGATATGTGTCCTCCAAAATTGTTAGTTTTATAACAACGGAAACACTCTAACACAAAAAGGTTTAATTGAAATTTAAAAATATACCGTCAGTTTCAGGTTTTTTACCAGCTTCAGTAAGCACTATCCTGCCTCTAAACTTAAAGTTAACAAAATCTAAATATAGAGTAAACTTTGAATCTGAGATTTCGTTGTTCTTAAATACATTAAGATTAAAACTCTTTCCACCACCAATACAAGGAAGAGTTCTGTTTTCAACTATAGGTGCTCCATTCATATCAACAAGTGCACTCCAATATATTCCATCATCTAAAACAGTACTTCCTGGGTTATATTGACTATCATCAAAATGAAGCTGAAGCGCCTGATTATTACTCTGCGAAGAA
>JBAXWW010000230.1:0-2198 GCA_037128215.1 bacterium
TTATACTTATAAAAAGCAGCACAGGTCCCTTCGCTAGAAACCATACACGGTCCAATAGGATTACTTGGTGTACATTCCTTTCCAAAATATTTACACTCATTAGGAATTGCCTTTGCCATTAAAATATCACCGCATCTACACCCTGCTGGATCTGGGAGACTCACTACTTTAAGTCCAAATTTAATTACAGCATCATATTCTTTATATTTTGCCTTTATCTTTAGACCTGAATCCTTTATCAAACCTATTCCTCTCCATTCAGAATCACACATATCAAAAACATCAAACACAGCCTTTTTGGCTGTTAGATTTCCTTCTTCTGAAACAACAGTTTTATAATTATTAATTACTATCGTCTCATTTAATTCAAATGTTCTAATAAGAATATAAATTGTCTGCATTATCTCAAGTGCTTCAAAACCACATATAACTCCGCTTATTTTCTTATCTTTAATAAAATCGAAATATCTTCTTCCTGTTATCGCGCTAACATGACCAGGCAATATTAATCCTGATATATTTCTATCTTTATCACTATCTATTATCAAATTAATAGCTGAAGGAACTGTTTTGTGCATACAAAAAACAGAGAAATTATTTATAGACATTTTATGCGCTGTTTTTATAGTAGAAGCTATAAGTGGTGATGTTGTTTCAAACCCTATTCCCAAAAGGACGACCTGTTTAAGAGGGTTATCCTCCGCTAACTTAAGTGACTCTAGTGGATTATAGATTATCTTAACGTTTTTATAATCCTGAAGAGAAGCACTTTTACCTGGTACTTTTAACATATCTCCAAATGTAGCTATGATAAATCTATCGTCTTTAGCTAGGTTTATTGCTGTTTCTATTTCACCAGATGGCGTAACACAAACTGGACAACCAGGGCCACTTATTATTCTTATGTTAGACGGAAGTAGAGACCTTATACCGTGTCTTGCTATACTCATTGTATGAGTACCGCAGACCTCCATTAAGCAAATATCTTTCTTCGATATTTGTTTTATTTCTTCACTGATTTGTTTAATTTTATCTTTTATCATTTTCTTTTATCTCGTCCCACATATCCATTCCTTCTTCTGCGTCAGCTTTTGATATTTTCTCTATAACAAAACCGGCATGCACTAATACGTAATCATCTACCTTAAGATCTGGCATTAAGAGGCTTGAGACTTCAAGCTTAACACCTTGAACATCTACAACCACCTTGTTATCTTCTATCAACTTAATAATCTTTGCAGGTATCGCTAAACACATAAAAACCTCACAACAAGCTCTGACCTAGAGAAATACCGGCATCATTAATCGGTATTTCATTATTAAAAAAATAATTAATATCAAAACATATCATCTTTTTCTCCAACAAGTTACACAGCAACACATTCTGAAAACAACCTCCAGAAAAGACTACATATTCTGATTTTATTTTATTTATTACGCTAGTTATCGAGTCAACAACCCATACATGAAACTTATATGCTATTTCCTCTACTGTTACCCCATTATTTATGTCAGCTATAAGCTCTTTTATCATTGGTTCATAGTTTAATTCTTCGTTATCTATCAAGACAGTGTAAGCTCCTTTTAATTCCCCATTAAAAAACTCTGCATATCTTTGTAACAATATCGCAGCCTGAGCCTCGTAATTAACTTTTTGTATGATACCACAAAGACTAGCCACTCCATCAAATAATCTGCCAAGAGAAGAGGTCTTTATACAATTTATTTTTTTATCTAAAATCGCCATTATCTGTTCCTGTCTTGTCTTTTCTATAAAGATAGACCTTTCTGTTTTAGAACTTATAGATATAGCAATTCTATCAATTTCATCTATTGCTCTTTCCCCGCCTGGCAAGAGAAACTGTTTAAGGTGATGTCGTCTTTTGAATTTCCTGTAATCACTCTCTACTTCTAAAAATTCAAAACCCCATATAGTTCCGTCAGTTCCATAACCTGTACCATCACATATAACGCCTAAAACATTCTTTCCTAAAAGACCATGTTCTGCCATAGCGCTTAAAACATGTGCATGATGATGATAAACTTTATTATAATCATCGTCGTAGTTTTGATATCCTGGATGAGCATCTATATTTACTCTATCTGATTTAAAATCCAAAAGTTTTGATAATTGTTCTATCTCTTCTTTTTGGTAATCATAATTTCTAAGATCATTAAGATCACCTATATGCTGGGAT
>JBAXWW010000231.1:0-2197 GCA_037128215.1 bacterium
AAAGAAGAAAGAAGGTAAACTTATATAAAAAGTTTATGATCTTTTAGTTAAGGGGGCTGTCGCAAGACAGCCCCCTTATTTTTTTATACCAATCTAAATTCAAAAATATCTTATTACAAATCTTTACAGAGTTTGGCTCTTAGTCGGTTTACTCAGTCCTTATTAAACCTTCTGCTCGATTACCAAAATACTCTATGAAAACTTAGATTAATATATTTTTGGGTTCAGGTTAGCATCAAATCTTAATACTATCCCTTGACCTACATAGTCCCCTAGAGTTTAATCCACATCATGATCGATTATATAGGATACATCGCGGCAATTTTAACGACTACTTCATTTGTGCCTCAAGTAACAAAGATATATAAGCAAAAATCTGCAAAAGATCTGTCACTAAAAACCTTCTATGTATTCTCTATAGGTATTTTGTTTTGGCTGGCATATGGGATTGCTTTAGTTTCTTGGCCAATGATAATTTCTAATATCATTACAGCCTCTTTAAGCATCACTATTCTTGTCCTTAAGCATAAATATGACAAACACTAATTAAAAGTTTGGAGTAGCCTTCAATGTCCATAAAAGAATTACTTACAAAAGTTGATTGGATGCCAAAGTCCCTTGAACTTTTTTTATCATCACTAAAAAACAAAAAAATTAACTTAAAATTTTTGATGCTAGATATTTTTGCAGGATCAACCGTTGGTATAGTTGCACTACCTTTAGCAATGGCTTTTGCTATCGCAAGCGGTGTAAGCCCAGAGAAAGGAATATTCACTGCTATAGTAGGTGGTCTTATAATCTCTGTTCTAAGCGGTAGTAGATATCAAATAGGGGGACCCACAGGTGCCTTTGTAATAATAATACTAGGAGTAGTCGGCAGGCACGGATATGCAGGTCTTGTGGCAGCCACCCTTCTTGCTGGTGTTTTTCTAATAATATTTGGACTATTGAAAGTTGGGAATTATATAAAATACATCCCCTATCCTGTTACCGCCGGCTTTACAGCTGGTATAGGTTTTTTAATATTTACGACGCAGGTAAAGGATTTTTTTGGACTTACTATTCCACATTCTAAAACAGATATGGCAGGCATGTGGTTAAGCTACTTAAAGAATTTTTTGAGTTTCAGCCCATATGCACTTGCTATAGGTGTTGGCACAGTATTAATAATCTTTATCATAAGAAAAACTTACCCAAAAATACCAGCGCAATTTGTTGCAGTTGGTATAAGTTGTCTTGTCGTCTATTTTTTTGATCTTCACATAGCAACAATCGGTTCAAAATTTGGTGGAATACCTTCTGTTCTTCCTTATTTTACTTTGCCTGATATGCACTTTGAGACATTTAGATTGGTCTTACCAGACGCAGTTACAATAGCCTTCTTAGCTGGAATAGAATCCCTATTATGTGCTGTTGTTGCTGATGGTATGACTGGAGACAAGCATCACTCAAACACGGAATTAATCGCACAGGGAGTAGGTAATATAGGTTCTGCTTTTTTTGGTGGTATACCTGTTACAGGTGCAATAGCAAGAACAGCAACCAGTATAAAAGCAGGAGCTAAGTCTCCTTTTGCCGGTGTAGTACACGCCCTAATATTAATATTGTTCATAGCTTTTTTTGCACCTGTAGCGTCATACATACCTTTAGCTAGTTTAGCCGGTGTACTTATCATAGTAGCATGGGACATGAGTGAACTTCATGTCTTTGCAAGAATGTTCCATGCACCAAAGAGCGACTTAGCTGTACTACTATTAACGTTCTTGCTAACAGTATTTGCAGATCTTACAGTTGCAGTACAGTTTGGAATGGTGCTAGCTTCTGTTTTATTCATGAAAAGAATGAGCGATGTAACAAAGATGAGTAGAAGGACAGCTCTTATGTCTGATCCACAAATACAACAAGGAGATGTTGATCCAGATGCAACATCAAAGAGGTTAATACCAAAAGGTGTTGAGGTTTACGAAATAAATGGGCCATTCTTTTTTGGAGTTGCAGATAAGTTCAGCGATGAAATAGGTAGAGTAGAAGCAACCCCAAAAGTAATCATAATCAGAATGCGCTACGTTCCCGCTATTGATGCTACTGGAATATTTGCGCTTGAATCATTTATACTTAGATCCAGAAAGGTAGGAACAGAAATAGTACTTTCTGGTGTAAAAAGAACACCAAAAAGAACTTTAATAAAAATGGGAAT
>JBAXWW010000232.1:0-2194 GCA_037128215.1 bacterium
TAACCTTTTTTGTTGTAGTCTTTTGAGAATTCCAATACTTTAACAGGGCAGAATTCTACACAAAAGCCACAGCCTTTACATCTTTCTGTCTGAAAACAAACCTTTCCCTTTGCTTTTGGACTGGAAGAACAATTAGTCTGTTTGGATTCTTGCATTCCTGGTCTCCTTTATTCTTTAGGCAAAACAATTTACTACCCTATATTATATTTTAATGCAATAATCTTTTATAGGGAGCTGTAAAGACATGAACATATTGATTATCTTTAATTTGTTGCTAAATTTTACTGTCGCTGACCCCCTTGAGTCTCCAAGAACTTGTAAAGATCTTCTCCCAGACATGAATGAATATATAAGCTTTATGGAAGAAGTCGGTTCTCTTTGGGTAGCAAAAGATCCTACACAGGCAAGAAAAGTATATGATGCTCTTGCTATCAGAAAACTGTATCAGGACACCACAAAGGACTCAATTAACCCTATAGACAATAAGATAAAAGACTTTTTATGTGGATGTAGTGATCAGCCTTATAAAGCTGATTCATCAAAAATAAGAAGCTATTCAAAAAATAATATTAGCAAGCTAATAAGTTCCGCGTCAGACGACTACTTAAAATTAAAAATGGAAATTTATCAGGCAGAAAAGATAGACCGAATGACTTCAGTAATGAAAAACAAAATAGATAGAATTAAAATGGACTCAATGTATAAAATGAACAAAGCATTAAGTAATGCTTTTAATAAAAAGCTAAAGAAGACTAAGAAAAGTTAAATAGCTTTTTTATATTACCTGAATTATATACGCTATCCTTCGGGCCAGACTCAAATACACTACCATTATTAAGCATAATAATCTGCTCTGTTCTTTCTATGAAAACATCTGGTTCATGTGTTGATATTATAATTATAGTTTCTGGTTTCATATCAAGATATTTTACGATCTGATTCTTTACCAATTCTTTAAAGCCAATATCCAGCGCCGTAGTAGGCTCATCAAGGAGTAATATCTTTGGTTCCTGGATAAATACTTTTGCCAAGATGACTCTTTGTAATTCTCCCTGGCTAAGTGTTGTCATTTCTCTATCAAGATACTCATTGATATTAAGTAGACTTGATATTGTGTAAACTTTTTCCCAATCTTTTTGAGAATATCTTGAGATCAAACTTGTATAAGGGAAACGTCCCAGTATCAAAAAATCCCGAACAAATAATTCTGGTAAATATATGTTTTGAGGAAGATATCCAAACAACTTTGCTCTTTCTTTAAAAGCTATTTTGTCTGTAGCTTTTTGATTAACACTAACCTGTCCTGTATATGGAATAAGCCCTGCAAGAGTTTTAAGTAGTGTTGTTTTTCCGCCACCGTTTGGTCCTAATACTAGATTTATTGTATCAGCTTTTAAACTAAGACCTTCTATGTTTAGATTAAAACTTCCTTTTTTTGCTTTTAATTTCTTTATCTCTAACATTTATATTTCAACCTCTGATCCTATATCGTCTAAATATTAAATAGATCAGCACTGGTGCACCAATAAATGATGTAACAGCTCCAACTGGAACCTCTACATTAAAACTTAATATACCTGCTATAGCATTACAAAGCGTTAAAAAGCCTGCACCAAATAACATAACAACGCCTATCATTCCAGAGGCTCTTCCCTTAAAAATGAGCCTGGACATATGAGGTATTACAAGTCCGACAAAACCAAGTGTTCCACATACAGCTACGGAGCTGGCCGCCAGAACAGAACCCAATATTAAAAACAGTACTGTAAATGTTTTTGCATTAAGGCCGGAAGAAAAGGCAAAATCATCACCAAACTGGATAACATCAAGAGCGCTAGAGAATAAATACATTGAAAAAGAAGAAACGATAAGAATAACACCAAGCACATAAAGATCTTTCATGTCTGGTTGAGATATATTACCGACGAGCCATGAACTCATATAAACAAGTTTGTTCCCTTCCATATAAGATAATAAAAGTGTTATTATGGATGCAAAAAAGAAACTTATTCCTATACCAGTAAGAATAAGTACTACTGTATTATGAAGTAATAGCCTAAAGATGATTAGTAATATTAGTAGTGTGAATATTGCACCAGCAAAGGCAAAAGCCTGTGTTGCAAAAGTGAAAACATAAGTTGAGAAAGTAATGTACAGAGCTATACCAAGAGCAGATCCGCTAGAGATACCCAGC
>JBAXWW010000233.1:0-2190 GCA_037128215.1 bacterium
GATATTTCTATGACTGAGATGAATGGTATAGAAGCAACAAAAGAAATTCTTAAGAATTCTCCAAGAACAAAAGTTGTTATGCTTTCTATGCATTCAGATCGTAGGTTTGTTACTGAATCTCTTAGCATTGGAGCTTTAGGATATGTACTTAAGGACAGTGCCTCTGATGAACTGCTCTTTGCTATAAGAAAAGTTTATGAAGGAGACATCTTTTTAAGTGCCAAGATAACGGAAGTAGTTGTTAAAGATTACCTTTCTACAAGATCTGTCCTATCAACAAGAGAGCGCGAAGTATTAAAATATATCGCTGAAGGCATGGCAACAAAAGAGATAGCTTCACAACTTAGTCTTAGTTCTAAGACGGTAGAGGCTCATCGCCATCAAATAATGGAAAAGCTTCAGCTTCATAGTATTGCAGAATTGACTAAATATGCTATCCGCGAAGGTATAACCAACGCATAAGGATATTCCTTAGTAATGTGTAAGGGTAATTCCTAGTTTCCACCTACCATCAAACTGTTATTATTTCCCAAGTAACCTTGAAAATCTTTTATTTTAGGAGGATTTATGCATTTTGATACTGGTAATACCGGTTTCATGTTAGTCGCTACTAGCCTTGTTATGCTAATGACACCGGGATTGGCATTCTTCTACGGTGGACTTGTTGGAAGAAAGAACGTTCTTACAATAATGATCCAGAGTTTTGTCTCTATGTGTACAACCACAGTTCTATGGTTCGTATGTGGTTACTCTCTGTGTTTTAGTGGAGATAATTGGGGAATAATAGGAAACCTAGATCATGTCTTTATGAGAGGCCTTTCTCTTAATGATGTATTTGCAGGGAATCATAGTATCCCCTTGTTTGTTTTTATAGCCTATCAGATGATGTTTGCTATTATAACACCGGCGTTAATAACTGGTGCTTTTACAAACAGGATTCGTTTTGGAGCTTATGTAATATTTTTGAATGCATGGTTACTGTTTGTTTATTTTCCTTTTGTTCATATGGTTTGGGGTGGTGGAATACTTCAACAGTGGGGTGTTCTTGACTTTGCAGGTGGTATAGTTGTTCATGCTATTGCTGGTATGGCGGCACTTGCGTCAGTTCTTTACGTCGGTAAAAGAAAAGTTAAAGAGCATGGACCACACAGCATTCCTCTTGTTGCACTTGGAACAGCACTGTTGTGGTTTGGATGGTATGGCTTTAATGCAGGTAGTGAACTTCAGGTCGATGCAGTAACAGGACTAGCATTTCTTAATACAGACGTTGCAGCTTCCTTTGCTGGAGCAACTTGGCTGATAATAGACTGGATAGTAGAAAAACGACCAAAATTTCTTGGGCTTCTTACAGGCTCGGTAGCAGGTCTTGCAACAATTACTCCTGCCGCAGGATATGTTAGTACTCCGGTCGCGGCAGTAATAGGTCTTATTGCTGGGTTAGCTTGTTATCTTGCTGTTATGTATAAGAATAAAAAAGGTTGGGATGATGCGCTGGATGTTTGGGGAGTTCACGGAGTTGGCGGAACTATAGGTGTAATCCTACTTGGTGTATTTGCTAGTAAACTGGTTAACCCAGCTGGAGCAGATGGTCTATTACATGGTGGAACAAGTTTTTTCTTTAAGCAAACAATTGCTGTAATAGCTGCATCAATATACGCGTTTGTTTTTACATATTTTGCACTTGTCGTTATTAATATATTTACCAAGGTTAAAGTCGACGAACATGAAGAAGAAAAAGGTCTGGATGAATCTTTGCATGGAGAATCAGCATATCTATAAGTAGAACTTAATAAAGGTGGGTGGTGTTGTGAATAACAAAATAAAGTTTTTAATTTTTTTATCATTATTCAGTACTATATTATTTGCAACACCGTCTACTGTTTTTTGGACACCATGTACTGCTTATTTTCAGCCATTTATGAAAGGTCATCTTGGTTATGATACTTACGTTAGGGGTAAAAGCATGCTCCCTAATGATTATGGTTTTACTGTAGGCGTTCTTCCTTTTGAAAAAATTCAAATGGAAGTCGGTTATGATGCAATGTTACCAGTAGCTAATTCTAACGATGAAGCCAGTTTTATAAATGCAAAGATTGGTTGGCCAGAAGATACGCTGTTACCAGTTGGCTTTGCTGTTGGTATATTTAATAAAGGATTTCGTCCTGATGTTACGACGTATGATGTGTTCTA
>JBAXWW010000234.1:0-2177 GCA_037128215.1 bacterium
ATCTTTATATTGGTGTCTATATTACTTAAAAGCTCAAAGGCTATGTCTGCTTCCCAATATTTTCTTGGCAGAGAAAGTTTAGCCTTAATCAAGTCTGTTGTTCTTCCGGTGTCTTCTGTCTTTTCTAATTCAAAGTCGATTCTTGTCTTTAGATTTTTAAAGACTTTACCCCATTCTTGTGGAGCAGTTATTTCTGGCGCTTCTTTGTATAGTAAACTTAAGCTATGAGCCCTTACTATTATATCTAAATGCAACACATCACTAAATTCAACGTCAAGAAGTTCCTTAGCTTTTTTGAACAAGTCTGAGTTTATAGGGTTTTCTGGGCTGGCATCTATTATAGCTCTAGCTATTTGAAGTTGTTGTGATGATACTTGAAAGATGTTTTCTATCGCTGTTCTGTCTTTTTTATAATCTTCAAGGCAATATGCAGCGATTGCTGCCCTATCTTTTACTGGGAGTTCTTTTATCTTTCTTGATTTTTTGTAAGGAGTAGGGATTTGTTCGGTGATTGTTTTTTTTGTGTTCTCTAGTGTTATTAGTTTTGCTGTTCTAAGTTCTTGAATACTATATATTTGGCTAGTTGTTAGTTCATCTATGATGTCCCAGCCAGAGGGCATAGACAAGTTTACACTTTTTGCATTTTTAAAGACGCCTTCTCTTACCATAAAGAGTGTTGGTCCATAATTAGAGAACAAGACTTCTGTTGTCTCCCATATCTTACCTATAAGAAAGACAGCTTCTTTCTCATCTACGTTAGTAAGTTTTTCTCCACTGATAGTTATTATGTATGGTATTTTTTTCCCGTTATAATTTATTAGGGTCATAAAAAGGTAACCAACAGGGGCTTCCTTCAAGTCACTGCCCTTTCTTATTGCGTATGTTTTACTTCCTTTTACTAGTGCATAATAGGGAATATCTTTTGTAGCACAATCCCAGGCGAATTCTCCCCTAAATAAAGCAACTAGGGTTGGTACTTCTTCCAAAGAGATGGTTCTAGTCCTTAAAAATTCGCCATCTTTTCCTACAGGTGTTATAGCCTCTCTTAGGATTTTGTTTTTATTTTTTGAGAGGAAGATCTTTGTGAAACTATTTAACAATGGCTGTGTTTTTTTATCGTCTAGACCTTTTAAATTATCGATTTGATGTTTTATTAGGTTTCCGTAATATTCATTTATTTCCTCAGATGTAGAGGAATCAATTTTTTTGGATATTGAACTCATTTCTGCAGCAGAAAGATTTTTGAAAAGAGGGAAGCCTTCACTATTGTAAAGAAATGGAATTAATTTTAAGTAATTTTTTGTGGTTTCAACATTGTTTTTGGTAATTTCAATAAAATCTTCATTAAGTGTGTTAAAAACAAAGGGGCCTATGTTCTTTTTTAGATTTTTAAGTGCTTCTTTTAGTTGGTCTTTTAGTACCTGTACCTTTTCTTGGTCATAAGCCAGTTCTCCCTCATTGGTATATTGTGTTGAGATCGTGCTTACAAGACCAAAAGTAAGGCTATTTGCGTTGTCTCCTAGTTTATTAACTATCTCGTTTACTGGCTTTAGAACGTCGAGAGGATTGCTTTTAAACCTTACATTTTGTCTAATAAAATTCGGATGCCTTTTTACCATTGAGCTGATGACTTGTACTTGACCATCCAAGGTAGAAACATCCGTACTCCATTGTTGTGAAAAAACGGTAGAGGGGATGAATAGTAATAGATAAACCAATATCATCATGACTATGCTGTTATGAGCAATTACCAAGCCAAGGTGGCTAAATCAACAATTACAAGGGGTTAATAGACGTGCTGCGTCTTAATCTTGTATGTTTTTAGTACACCTGAACAAGTTCTAAAGGCCATAAAATCAAGAGCTTGCAACTATGATTTTGAAATTAAGTTTAAAATAAGGTCACACAAAGCTTTTCACAGCGCATTTTTTGGATTATACCAATTCAATCAAAACAAACATAGGAGAGAAAACTATGACAATGGCAAGCGGACACGCGAAGAATTTGCAAAAACCAAAGGGTAAACTTGGAGTTGTGATTCCAGGATTGGGCGCAGTTGCTACTACTTTTATTGCTGGAGTTGAATCAATTAGAAAAGGTTATCAGCCTCCAATAGGCTCCATGACCCAGATGGGACATATAAGACTTGGCAAGAGAACAGATAATCGTCAGCCTCT
>JBAXWW010000235.1:0-2175 GCA_037128215.1 bacterium
ATTTAAAAAAAGTTATTAACATTATTGGACTAATATATAAAGGGTAATGGTATTAGAGTATGGTATAGCGTATACAATATTATTGACCAGGAAGAAGACATGGATAATAAAAGTTCAGCCCTTAATTTAATAAATCACAACTTGGACCACTGGATGAATCAAGTAATAAAGGCTGATATAACCGAAATCTTAAACTTCAAATCTCTTGTAGAAAGAAATCGTGGTTGCATTATAAACTATTTTAAAACAGGTGCTACTAATGCTATTGCTGAAGCTAATAATAATATTATTCAAACATTTTTAAACTCTAATAGAGGCGCTAGAAACTTAGATTTCTTCTATTTTAGATTAACACAGTTTCTATCCTAGCACACCTTTTAATGAATAAGCCATTATTCACTATTCACTTTTTTGGGCGCCCCCTGCGGGCAATGTCGTTTAGTTAAGAAAAACCATTGAGTTACGAACGGTAAAAATACTGTTCTTTGTAATGGTCAAAAAACAAAACTCAATGGTCGAAGCAAATTTACAAATAATCGAGGAATTAAAAGCTTTTTTAGAACTTGCTGCAAAAGATAAATCTATCAGAATATTAATTACACAAACGGAAAAAGACTTTACTCGAAACAGAAAATTAACGTTGGCACGAATTGTGTCACTTATTATCAATATGCCAAAACGTAGCTTGTGTATTGAAATTCAAGAATTTTTTGCAAGTTTGGACACGAAACTAGAGTCTTGTACTAAAGGAGCATTCAGCTTACAAAGAACAAAACTGCATGCGTCATTTTTTGAAGCTTGGAACAATTGGTTAGTATCATGTTTTTATCACTTTTATGGAGAAGAAGTAAAACATTGGCGTGGGTTTTTGATACAAGCAGTGGATGGTAGTACGGCTTATTTAGTTGATAATAAAGAGGTAATTGATTATTTTGGCACTCAGGTTAACCAATTTGGATACACACCTATGGCAAGAGTAATGCAAATACAAGACATTTTGAATGATATAACCGTGCGTGGCACTATCCGTCCAATTATAGAGTCAGAACAGACAATCATGAATGGTTGGGTTTACAAATTGAACAAAGACAGCATTACTCTTTTCGATCGTGGTTTTACAAGCTTTGCGTTAATGTATTTAATGAACAATGAAGAAACTCCTCGCATTTTCGTGATGCGTTGTAAAACAACTTTCAATAAAGACGTACAGCAATTTATGGACAGTAGTGACACTTGCAGAGTTATAGAATTAATGGCTACACCAGATGCAAAGAAAACGCTTTACAAACATGGATATATTATCACATCTGATACAACAACAAAAGTGCGTATGGAGAAGATAATATTGAGTACGGGTGAAGTTGAAGTCTTGCTGACAAATCTATATGATGTAGAACTCTATACCAACGCAGACTTAAAATATTTGTATGGTCTTCGTTGGGGAATAGAAACAACCTATGGCAAACAGAAAAACCAACAACAAATGGAACAATTTAGTGGTCATAGAGTCATCTGCATTCAACAAGATTATGCTGCAGGTCTTTTTGTTGCCAATCTACAGAGTATAATTGAAAAACAATGTGAGGAATATTTAAGTCAGGTGAGTAAAAAAAGAAAATATAGATATAAAATCAATCGCAATGTTAGTTGGGCATCATTGAAATTCAATATTATCAAGCTCTTTTTGTGTAATGACCCACATCAAATACTTATACAACTTCAAAAAGCTTTCGAGAAAAATATAGAACCAATAAGACCTGGAAGGCAGTACCCACGTATCAAAAAATCTAAGAGGTTAAGAGGAAAATATCAAACAGTAACTAATTATAAAAGAGCTATATGATGCTTAACTAAATGACATTGCCCCTGCGGGTCAGGCTCATATCTTTGCAAAAATTTTTTAAAGTATCTTTGTCAGACATTTTAAGAACTAAAGACCGCGCAGGAAATCAAGTGGTCGGGCTAGACACGTTTTTAATAACGATGTTGTCGGAAAGGACTAATCCTGCCGGTTTTATTCTTCCAAAGTCTGAACAGTACCTAAAGAGATTTTTTTATAGAATCATCTTGTATAATTATGAGCAAAGACTGTTGAAGGATACTTTAGTTTTATAATTAATTCAGTATTGACCGATAAAACCAGATTTTGCTTAATCTGTGATTTTATCTTACACA
>JBAXWW010000236.1:0-2175 GCA_037128215.1 bacterium
AGTAACATCTATACCTTCTTCCATTTCGGTTATCCCCCTGTACTGTATTTGTAGTTATTATGGCACACTTTTAAAACTGTGCCATATTTGTGCCACAGACATGCCTCATTTGGCACAAACTTAGTGAAACTTGAGTGAGACTAAAATTTTTAATAAGACATTGTTTTAATTGAACATTACTAATGATTCTGCGTGCTTGTTATTCTCGCTGTAAGGCCTTGACGTGGTAGGGGTCAGAGGTTCGAGTCCTCTAAGACGCACCATCATCATATATTAATGTTAATAGCAGTCCTACCGATAAGAGTAGTACTATGTGTTACTTCTATACATATTCTAGACTGCTAGTCTTTTTGGCTCTGTGTTCCTTTAATGTATGGGGACAGCAGAATTCTTATATTATGAAGCAGCCTACTGTGGGATCAGATAGGGTAGCAAAGGTTGGTAACTATTATAGTTCTCAAGCAAATATCCAAGGACAAAATGCTGAAGAATATATTTCTATTAATAAAGGTAAAGCGGCCACAGTGGCTCTTTATGGGCAAATACCTGAAAACAGATTGGCTGCGGTGCTTTTTCTAGGCAATACCTGTTATAAAAACAAAAATTGTCCTATAGCTTACAAAACAGCACTCGCAAGTGTAGCGGCAAAAGAATCAGAAAAAAACTTTATAAGAGCTTCTGCCTTAATGTATTACGGTACTACAGACACCAGCGACCGTATGTTAAATTATTTAGATTCGATAATACGTAATGGTGATCTTGATTACGAAATAAGAAAAGGTGCCGTACGAGCGCTTGAAGCCAACACTGCCTCAGCATCTCCTATTGTACTTCAATATGCTAACATCTTCTTATCTAAAAATGGAAAGAATACCTTTGATGAGAGTCCAGGGAGCAGAAAACTAGAGTGCGATATCATAGAGGCTCTAGTAACTAAACTTAATAATGGTAGTACAGCCGCCAAAAATTATTTGTTTGAAGCAACAAGGATGCAAAATAAAGTTGATGCAAATACAAAGGCTTGTTCAGCGATAGCTTTAGGTAATCTAGGCATGGGTATAAATGAGATAAGACATACACTTGAATGGGTTGCGACCTCCTATGCATTTCCTATTAGCATTGCTAAACAGGCACGTAGTATATATAAAATGTATTATCCAGGTTATCTTCAGGCTAACGGATCAACTAGCGACATGCCTGGAGGTCAGAATTTTTTAATAGAATTTAGAGAACACGAGGTAGAGATAAACAAGGGTACTCAAGAGATGATGTTCTTTATTATAACTTGGTATGCAGGAGAAGGTGCTTTCATCTTACTAAAAACACCAACGCTTAAAGCACTTCAAGCTATAGGAAAATGGTTAGGTGACGCATTTCCAGAAACAGAAGAGTTTGCAATTGCTTTAAATAAATCAAAACAAGCTGCAAATGCCGTAGAGGAGGCAGCCAAAGCAAAGAAGGCTGCTGCAATAGCTTCAGATCTTGAAAAGAACGCTGACTATTATAAAATTCTAAAAGAAAAAGAAGCACTAAAAGCAGCAAAATTGGCAGAAAAAGAAAAAGCACTAGGTCTGGTTCCTAATGCACAGCCAGTAATACCAACGCAGATGTCCTCAGTACCAAAAAATATGCTAAATAAATTTGATTTTGTTGTTGATGCTAACAATAGTACACAAAAGGCAACAACTCTTAATAACTTTTTTGGCTCATTAAGAAATGAATATGGCTTTACAGACGAGGTCTTTAATAGTCCTGGATTCAAAAAAGTGATGGACCAATTCGACAAGGCACACAATATCCCTATAGAAACCCAAAGAGCAGAAAAATTAAGAGAACTCGTAAATGCAAAACAAGAATTACAATCATTTGTAGAGGCTCAACAAGGCAGAAAATTATTAGCTCAAGAAATAAATGATCTGTACAAACCTTTGGCTGATGATGGAGTATTGGGTAAAAGCTTATGGAAAGATCTTTTCTCTTCCAAAAAGACAGAGCTTGCCTCTGCTGTTAACTTACAGCAGAAGATGTATAATGATACCGAACTCGTAAATATTTTTAAAGATCCTTCCTTTGCTTCTGCGACAGGAGAAGGAGAAAATGCTTTTATGCTTATTTCTGGAAGCATAAAAAATGAGAATGAACTAACTCTACTTACTAGTAAGATAAAAGCCATAT
>JBAXWW010000237.1:0-2170 GCA_037128215.1 bacterium
ACTTAATAGAGGAATCTGAAGCAATACTCTCTTTTTCCTGCGGAGCTGGTACCCAGACTCTGGTAAAACTTTTTCCTGAAAAAATTATATATCCTGGAGTTAATACTGCTTTTCTTGCAACGACCATAAGAGCTGGACATTTTCTTCAACAATGTTCTATGTGTGGAGATTGTGTTTTAGGTGTAACAGGTGGGCTTTGTCCACAAACTTTGTGTGCTAAATCTCTTATGAATGGTCCTTGTAGTGGATCTGTAAATGGAAAATGTGAGACATATAAAGAAAGAGAATGTGTTTGGCATGAAATATATAACAATCTAAAGGCTAGAGGTGAGCTTGAAAACTTTCAAATAAGCTTACCAATGAAAGATTTTTCAAGGGTAAATAACCAAGCAGAAAAAAAAGTTAACCCTTTAAGACTTAATGATGCTGGAGGAAAAAAGAAATGAAAAAAAGACCTTCTGTTATAAAAATTCTATCTTATTTATATTTTATATCTCCAGTTTTTATAATACTTCAGCTTATGTGGGCACAAAAAATTGGTTTACATAATATTGGAGATTTACGTTATTCTTTTAACTGGCATGTATGGATGATGTGCCTCCTTACACCTTTTGTTGGTTATGGTATTTGGGCTGTAAAAGAGTGGGGATATTATTTACTAATGGGCCACTCAATATTCTTATTTATAAATAATGTTGTTATATATGCGGTACATTATACAGTTCTGCCTGTTTGGGTTGTTGCAGTATTTAATCTAGCTATACTTGGCGTAATAATTACTTTTGTTAGAAAAGAAGTAAAATCTCCATATTTTAATCCCAAAGTTCGTTGGTGGGAAAATGCTGCTAGATATTATTATAAAGACATGAGAATTCTAGTTAAGGAATTTAATACAGATAAACTCCTTTTTCAGGCTGGTAGTTTTGACGTTTCTGAAACTGGTGTTTTCGTCGCAACAGACACAGATGTTAAGCCAGGTGAAAAATATAGTTTTGAACTTATTCTTTTAGATAAATCAATGTTGTTTACAGATGGAGAAGTTGTGTGGACTAATCCTAAAGAAAAAGGACAATTTCCTAAAGGATTTGGTTGTAAATTTTTAGCATCAAACATGATGTTTAAAAAGAGGATTAGGTACCACTTAAGAGACATAAAAGCAAAGGTAAGAGAGATAAGAGTTTAGAGGGTAATGATGAAACTTTCTATAAGAACTAAGCTTGTCTTGTTATTCTTTCTGATCATAGCCATTGTGGTAGCGCTGATATCTGGACAGGCATACAGAATTGCCATCAAAGACATGTCCAATAATGCAAAAGCAAATACAAGAATATATGCAAAGAATGTAAGTGACGTACTTCAAGAACGCTTAAATGCAATAAAAGAAAAAGTTCTTATGGCTGAAATGAATGAGAATCTTCTACGTGCTAGCTCTAGTGTTATTTTTGAACGTTCTCCTGAACTTTTAAGCATAACAAAATATTTTTTTGAAACACTAGATTCCCAACCAGATGAAAAAGGATTTCTGTTGAATTCAGCCTATATGGAAAAACAGGATTTAAGTAAGGACAATTTTGCGGGTATAGAAAAGATTGTAGATTTTAAAGCGCTTTTTGGTAATAATGAGTTTCTTAGTATTGGCAAAGTCCCTAATTACCCCAGCGAAGTAATTATCTATGCTTTTCCTGTAAAGATAACAGGTAGTCATGGTCTCTATGTTTTTGTTTCTGTTCTATCTCCTGATATGGTCTCTGGAATAAATGTTCAGGGATTAGGTAAGTATTTAAATTATTTAGTCGATGATAAAGGAAGGATACTTGTTCATCCTGATAAAACGCAGTTAGTTAAGAACATTTCTAGTTTGACTATCTTTAAGGATTTTTTTTCAAATAACGTTTTAAGTGAAAGAACTAGCGAATATACAGATGAGAATGATAACAAGGTTATTGGCTCTATTTTTAGAATAAAAAGCTCTAACATTGGTATTGTATCTAAAATACTTTCTAGTGATGCATACTCTGAAGCTCAAAAGTTGAAAAATGTATTTTTGATAACAACTTTGTTTGCCTTTATTATATCCATAATTATAGGTCTGTTTTTTGCAAAGACACTTAGTGACCCTATTCTTAAGCTGGCAAAAGTAACAGGAGAAATAGCTAGAGGTAATTTTCTT
>JBAXWW010000238.1:0-2158 GCA_037128215.1 bacterium
GGTAAAAAACAGATCAGTATTCCTTCCTTCTTAAAAGAAGCAGTTTCCCTTGCATCAATCAGGATACATGAAAGAGCCTCTATGGATCACACCCTTAAAGGAATGGGGACAACACTTGTTTCATTGTATTTTAATGGTCCAAATTGCTACATATCTCAAGTTGGTGACAGTAGGGTTTATCTATACAGGGATGGTCTTCTTTGGAAAATAACAGAAGATCATTCTTTGGTTAATGAACAGATCAGGTCTGGACTGATAACAAAAGCACAGGCAGAGAAACTAGCTTATAAGAATGTTATAACAAGATCAGTTGGTTTTGAAGAAGCTGTAGTTGTTGATGTATATGAAAGACAGGCAGAAAAAGGAGATCTGTTCGTGTTATGTTCAGATGGTCTTAGCTCTATGATCTCTGATGAAGAAATAAAACAAAATATAGAAAAAAATAATATAAAAGCAAGTGGGGATTGTCTTATAAATAAAGCTAACGATGCTGGTGGCCATGATAATGTTAGTGTTATACTTGTCAGGGTGGATTAATTAAAAAATGAAATTTCGCCCTTATACATTTATGTTGGTCCCTCAGGATTCTAAAAGAGTCTTTAAAATAAAAATACCTTTTTATGCTTTGGTCTCTGGTCTTGTTGTCTTGGGTTTTATTGCTTTTATCCTCATGTATATAGTATTTGATTACCTCTATATTATGAGCGACTTCCAAAATATAGAAGATATGAAAGCAAAGAACAGAAAACTGGGAAAACAACTATATTCCTTTAAGATCAGAATAGATGAAGTAGAAAACACAATGGAGAGATTAAAAACACTTACTACAAAACTTAAAATAATATCTAACCTTGGTGAATCAGATAACAAGGATAAGGCCTCATATTCAGATGCTGATGCAATAGATGGAATTGATGATTTTTCTATGAGTAGTGAAGCAGAAACGGATAACGAGTTTAGGAACATGCAAACAAAGCTAAGGGATATAGAGTACAAAATGGCTTATCAAGAGGAAGCTCTTAATAAGTTCAATGAATATTTGGATGAGCAGAGTGCTTTACTTGCTGCGACACCATCTATTATACCAGTTAAAGGTTGGATAACCTCTTATTTTGGGAACAGGATAGATCCATTCACTCGTAAGATGTCTCGTCATGATGGATTAGATATCTCTACCAGAGTGGGAACAACTGTTGTTGCTCCTGCTGACGGTGTGGTTACTTTTGCCGGTAATAAGCCTGGTTACGGTATGTCTTTGACGTTGGATCATGGGTATGGTGTTACTACTGTTTATGGTCATAATTCCAGGTTCTTTGTTGCACAGGGCAAAAAAGTTAAAAGAGGAATGCCTATAAGTTCTGTTGGAAATACAGGAAGATCAACTGGCCCTCATCTTCACTACGAGGTAAGATTAAATGGTATTCCGGTTGATCCAAGAAAATTCATATTAGATAACCCTTGGGAGTGATAAAAATTAATGTCTAAGATACTCATAGTTGATGATGAAAAGCAGATCCTTTCCTCCCTTAATAGACTGTTGAAAGATTCTTTTGAGGTTGTAACTTGTGACAACTTTAACGCTGCTCTTTCAGCTTTAGGTGAACAAGATATAGATGTCGTAATATCTGATTATAATCTTAATGCAGAAATGAGTGGGTCTGATTTTTTAAATGTAATCTCTCAAAAATGGCCTTATATAACGAGGATAATACTTACTGGCTATAGTGAATCAAGTATAGCCAAAGATGCACTTAACAGGGCTAGTGTTTTTAGATTTGTGACAAAACCATGGGATGATGAATCTTTGCTGAGCGTTGTTGCTGAAGCTGTAAAAAGAAGTAAGATAATGAAAAAGAACACAGACCTTTTAAAAGAAATAGAAGAACCTTCAGAAGAGATTACTGAAAAGATTTCTGAACTAAAAGCTCAAATGAAAGAAATGGGCAAAGAAAAGAAAGTAAAATTTAAAGATAAACGTTATCATTTAGTTCTTTTGGCAAAATCAGAAGAAGGTGTAAGAAATATATTTAAAATAATAACTGAGGCAAATCTTAATGGTTTTTATTATAAGCCTAGAATTAACATTGAATACATAATTGAAAATAAAAAAGATGTTATTGTTTTATCAGCGTGTGCAAGCAGTTGGGTTACCAATCTT
>JBAXWW010000239.1:0-2145 GCA_037128215.1 bacterium
TAGCATTTAGTTGTCTTTTTTTTGTTATTAAACCATAATTTGCGTGATATTGGAAAACTAAAATTTTCTACATAGGAGTTTATTAAGATGAAAGCATTAGTGAAGAAGTATGCAAAAAAAGGGATATGGATGGATGATGTTCAAAAACCAGGTATTGGAGAAAATGATGTCCTTATAAAAATAAAAAAGACTGCGATCTGTGGTACTGATGTACACATCTATAATTGGGATGAGTGGTCACAGAATACTATACCAGTGCCTATGCATGTAGGTCATGAGTTTATTGGTGAAATAGTGGAACTTGGTAAAGAAGTCGCTGGTCTTAAAAAAGGTGATAGAGTTTCTGGGGAAGGACATATAGTTTGTGGTCACTGTAGAAATTGTAGAGCAGGAACAAGACATCTTTGTATAAATACAAAGGGTATTGGCGTAAATATCCCTGGTGCTTTTGCAGAATATCTAAAAATGCCAGCCGTAAATGTTTTTCCTATTCCGTCAGAAATTTCAGATGAAGAAGCCTCAATCTTTGATCCTTTTGGAAATGCTGTTCATACAGCTCTATCTTTTAATCTAGTCGGTGAAGATGTTCTCATAACTGGTGCTGGTCCAATAGGAATAATGGCAGCAGCTGTAGCCAAACATGTTGGAGCAAGAAAAATCGTTATTACTGATATAAACGAATATCGTCTTGATCTAGCTAAAAAAATGGGTGTTGAACATTGTGTTAACGTTGCTAAACAGGATCTTAAGAAAGTAATGAAGGATATTGGAATGACAGAGGGTTTTGACGTTGGAATGGAAATGTCAGGAAGCACTAAGGCTTTTAGCGATATGCTTGATACTATGAGGGCAGGTGGAAAGATCGCTCTTCTTGGAATATTGCCAAACGGTGCAGGTATTGATTGGGGTAAGGTAATATTTAAGGGCTTATTTATAAAAGGTATCTATGGAAGAGAGATGTTCGAGACTTGGTATAAAATGACAGCAATGTTACAGAGTGGATTAAATATTAAACCAATAATCACTCACAAATTTTCTATCAATGAATATGAAAAAGGTTTTGAACTTATGGCCTCTGGAAATTCAGGGAAAATAGTATTGGATTGGTCTACACTATAGTTTTTTAGGAGGATTGTAATGACTTACAGGAACACAAAACAGATTTTTTCAGAGATTATTCAGTCTATAAAAAATGATGGTATATATAAGGATGAAAGGATAATCCGTTCTCCTCAATCAGGAAATGTTAAAGTTGAGTTTCCAGAAGGAGCTCCAACAAAGAATATAATTAATCTATGTGCAAATAATTATCTTGGACTTAGCAGCCACCCAGAAGTCGTAAAAGCAGCTCACGATGGACTTGAGTCTAGAGGCTATGGGATGTCTTCCGTAAGGTTTATCTGTGGAACACAGGATATACATTTAGAACTAGAAAATAAGATCTCAAAATTTTTGGGAATGGAAGATTCAATCCTCTTTGGCTCATGCTTTGATGCTAATGGTGCTTTGTTTGAGGCCATACTTAGCCCAGAAGATGCAATATTTTCTGACAAGTTAGTTCATGCTTCAATTATCGACGGTATCCGTCTGTGTAAGGCGCAAAGATTTATATATGAACATTCAGACATGAACGATCTTGAAACAAAACTGAAAGATTCCAATGCAAGAATAAAACTGATAATGACCGACGGTGTTTTCTCCATGGATGGAGATATGGCAAAGTTAGATGAAATATGTGCGCTTGGAGAAAAGTATAATGCGCTTGTTGTTGTAGATGATTCTCATGCCTCAGGTTTTATAGGAAAAACTGGGCGTGGTGTTCATGAACATTTTGGAGTTATGGATAAAGTTGATGTCATAACTACTACGTTTGGTAAGGCTCTTGGTGGAGCTACTGGCGGCTGTATCTCTGGTAAAAAAGAGATAATTGCTCTTTTAAAACAAAGAGCTAGGCCATATCTTTTTAGTAATGCCTTGATGCCAGCTGTTGTTACAGCAACTATGAAAGTCCTTGATATACTGTCTCAAAGTACAGAAAGAAGAGATAAACTAGAGTCACATACAAAATTCTGGAGATCATCTTTAGAAAAAGCAGGCTTTGATCTTAAACAGGGTAATACTCCAATTGTTCCTGTTATGCTGTAT
>JBAXWW010000240.1:0-2121 GCA_037128215.1 bacterium
CTATTCAAAATATTTTTCCTGTGGTTAAGAATATAAGTTATCGGAGGAGACTCATAATTAATAATTATTTAAAGGCTTTTGGGAAAACTATCTTTCATTGATGTTAGGCGTAGCGTCCTCGCTACGTCATCTTAAAATAGACTTAGATGAATAATAATATTTATATATTCTCATAAGATTATAGGCAAGATGCCTTATTAAACAAGGCGTAGCGAGGACGCTACGCCTAACTTGGGCTGTTAAACCTGTCAGGATGGGAAACCTTGAGTTATAAAACAATTAATAATTAACAATTAACAATTATTAATTAATGACTCGTCCTAAAAAAAGTTGACAGATTTTTATTAAATCCTGATATAAGTTTACAAAAATATTATCGGGCAATGATGAGCCAGAAGATAATTTCTGCTTCAGACAGGTGGGGCTCAATGCCCCGACTGTCTGACAATATCTTCGGTTTAATGCATCGCCGTTGATAATTTCTGCTGTGTACAAAATTAATACTTTTTAGTTTACAATTAACAATTCACTTTGTTTTTTCTTATTGTATGTTTTCCAGAGCCTTTTTAAGTTTCCAGTCCTCTGATGTGCTTGATCAGGTGTTAGCATTTCGATACTTGAATGTGGCCTTAATGTATTGTAAATACCTATTATTTCATACACAGCAGATTTTGCATCATCGCAGTTTTTTAGATTCATATCATATAACCATTCTGTTTTCAAAATTCCGTTGACTCTTTCTGCAATTGCATTTTCATATGGATCACTCTTCTCTGTCATACTGATACTTATTTTATGCTCTTGCAAACAGTTCACATATTTAGTGCAACAATATTGAATACCTCTATCAGAATGGTGGATAAGACCTTTAATGTTAGCTGGCAGTTGACTTAAAGCCACATGTAAGGCTTCAACTGCATTCTTGGCCTCTAATGTATTAGACAAACTCCAACCTACTATTTTTCTAGAATAAGCATCTGTTATAAGATAAAGATATACAAAACCTGAATCGGTTTTTATATAGGTAATATCACTAACCCATAATTGATTGGCTTTGTCAGGAACAAATTCTTTTATTAGATTCGGAAACTTATGATAATGATGAAACGAGTTTGTTGTATAAGCTCGTAATCTTCTTCTACGTACTAACATTCCATTATCACGAAGCAAGTCAAAAAAGGCATCTCTGCCAATTTGTCCTGCCTCAGGTAGTTCTGGGGCAATTAATTTAAATAACTTACGCCCACCAAGTCGCTTTTGATTTTCTCTGATTTTTCTTACTAATGTAAGAATCAAATCTTCCATTATGCTTTCTTTAAATGTTGTTTTCTTACTTTTATAATAAGCCTGTCGTGTTTTGCCAAACAGTTCACAAATACAATCTATTCCAAATTGTTTCTCTGTGCTGGCTATTGTTTCGACTGTTTGGCGCCAGGCTTTTTTCTTATCGGAATTTTAAACTGTTCTTCTGCAATGTCTATCATTACATTTAAAGATAAAGTTCGCAAACGTTCTAAATCTAGCTCTTCTCGCAAACGTTTGTTTTCAGCTTCCAACTCTTGTTGATTGAAATCTTCTATTTTTGGACTATTGTTCTTTTTCATTTGATTACTTTTTGAGGGATCAAATTTACGAATCCAATTTAATATAGCCGAATTTCCTGCTATATTATATTTAAATTTGGCTTGTTCTTTACTGAGTCTTCCAGATAGAACCTCTTGAATTACTGCTTTCTTAAAAGCATCTGAATAAAATTTTCTTTCTTCCATTTTAATCCTAAATTAAGTTGACATTTATTTACTATTTTTGTCAACCTATATTAGGACAAGACATTAAAACAGATTTCCCCCTCCTTTGGAGGGGAAGGGGAGGTCCTAGAGACATTGGGGTGAGGTATTAATAAAAAAACCTTCACCAATTGCTTGATGAAGGTTTTTTCTTTTTAACTTCAAGTACTTTAAGTATTTCCTGCCTGCCGGTAGGCAAGGTAGGCACTTTAAGTACTTCTTCTTTAGATAACCATCATTATAATAGGATCACAAAAAGGAGCTTTACCGGATGTATAAACTACACTGTAAGAGAAGATATACACTTTACCTGGAATCAAACCATCAACTGTAC
>JBAXWW010000241.1:0-2096 GCA_037128215.1 bacterium
CTTAGTAGTAGGTTTAGCCTTATTAATGCTATTTTTTGTAGATATCTTTTTTGTAGATGTTTTTTTCTTTGCAACTTTTTTTACACTGGTAGTTCCTTTTTTCTTCTTAACAGGTGCTTTCTTTTTAACTGTTCCAACTGCAATAGCTTTAGCCATAATTTTAATCTCCCACTAGTTTTTTAAGAGAATTCCCTACCAAAAAGCGACCATCCCTTAAATGCTAATCCCCATTGTTTTATTTTCTAGATATTGAGTGATTTTGTCTAGATAATTCTGCTCGTGCTTAAGATTGACAAACAGCCTCAAATCGCTTAAACCCTTATTGGTTAACAGTCCTACATAGACGGAGAGGTGTCCGAGTGGTCGAAGGTGCACGCTTGGAAAGCGTGTGTGGGGTCAAACCCACCCAGGGTTCAAATCCCTGCCTCTCCGCCAACACTAACTACGAGACAGAAAAGAGATGAAAACAGGTCGTAATGATCCCTGCCATTGTGGAAGTGGAAAAAAATTCAAAAAATGCTGTAACGCTGACTCTGCTTCTCCAAATATTACAAACAAAGATCATCAGTGGATGAGTGAACATGTTTTAAAAGACTCAGACCTGTCTTTTTATGGAAGTCTCTATGAGGAGATACCCAAGCTCTCATATGAAACATTTTGGAAAGAATTAAGACAAATTTCAGAAAGCTATCTAAGATCTGGCAAGAAACGAACTCAAATCTTCCATCAAATTGTTGATGAAAAAATAGACGCTCTAATAGAAAAAGATAAAAGAGACGGATACGAGCCTCCCTTTTGCCATAAAGGCTGTTGTAATTGTTGTAATGAAGTAGTCTTTTGCACAGATGAGGAAGCTGAGCTTATTAATAATTACTGTAAAGAGAAAAAAATTGAAATAGATTATAAAAAATTAGAACGCCAACTAAACCATATTGAAATAGATAAGAACTTGGACCACACTGACTTAACTACCTGGAATGATCAAAAAGAAGAAGACCAGTCCTGTGTCTTTTTAAATTTAGAAGAAAGAGCATGCACAATTTGGGAAGAAAGACCTTTTGTCTGCAGGGTTCATTTAGCTGAAAAGACAGACCAATACTGTAAACCACATAACGGGGTCGTAAATCCAAATGTCCACGGCATTAACTATCTTGAATGGAGTTATATTCTTACTTCTATTTTTACAATTCACAGAAACTCTATAAAAAAGACTATGGGGCAATTACTACTCAATTTAAAGAATTGATAGGATCAATAAAAACGATGACAATCCTTAATAAAATATCAGAGACCAGGTTAAGTAATCAGCAGATTGCAGGTTCTAAATTTAATAAGGCTAGTGATCTTGTTTCATGGATGGGCGCAATACAGGCCCAAGATTACAATATGGCAAAATGGGCAATTGGACGCAGATTACCTGGTTCAACGGATAAACTTATCGAAGAAGCGTTCAATAACGGAGAAATAGTCAGGACACATATACTAAGGCCAACTTGGCATTTTGTTTCTCCAAACGATATATCATGGATGCTTGAACTAACAGGAGAACAGATAAAAGCAACCATGAGAAGCAGCGATAGATATCTTGGTATAACTAAGAGTATTTTTGAAAAGAGCAATATGGCTATTGAAAAAGGATTAACAAAAAACAAAGACCTCACCAGAAAAGGACTTTTTGAAGTTTTAATGAAAGCCAATATTAAGTTTACAGATTCTCGAGCATACAGACACATAATATTACATGCTGAATTAGATGGTGTAATATGCAGTGGAGTACTTAAAGGAAAAGAACAGACATATACTTTGTTATCAAGATTAGTAAAAAAAACAAAGAGATATAAAAAAGATGAAGCCTTATATGAGCTAGCAAAAAGATATTTTATAAGTCATGGACCTGCAACATTGTACGATTTTTCATGGTGGTCAGGACTAAGAATCAATGATTCGCAAAGAGCAATAGACTTAGTTAACAAAGAAATGTTTTCAGAGAAGAAAGGCTCTAAGACCTATTGGTTCTCTCAAAGTGCTACTCCTAGAATAGAGCAAAACTCTATTCATCTATTACCAGCCTATGATGAATTTATTATAAGCTATAA
>JBAXWW010000242.1:0-2092 GCA_037128215.1 bacterium
CCAACTGATGTCGTCACGACAGGGATACCTGCCCCTAAACATTCCAATACTTTTACCTTTACTCCAGCCCCGAGACGAATCGGCAGAACAGCTATATGGGCACTCCATAAATGTTCTGTCGGGTCTGTAACATATCCAGTTATTTTAACATTTTTCGAACGTCGAACGTCAAGCGCTGAAGGAGGATTTGCTCCTATCAATAGAACTTCTACATCGAAGCCAAGAGTTTGCAGTGAAGGCAAAACATAATCTACAAGAAATATTGCAGCATCAACATTTTCTTTGCGCGCATAGGAGCCCCAATAAGTAATCCGAAGTTTTCCTGAAGGGAATATCACACGAGGAGGTAAGAGGTTAAAAGCAAGGGGAAGAACGGTTGGACAGACAGTAGCAGGTTGCACCAATAAGTTTACAAGATCTGCATCTTTATTTGATGGCACAAAAATCTTAGCTACTCTCACTAATTGGCGACTTTCCCAATATTTTGTGCGTGCTAATTCAACATGAATTGGAAAACTTGCTATGACAGAGAGTTGTTCGATCTGACGAAACAAAGACTGACTTAAGACATCGTGAACATAGAGAGAAGTATTTTGAATCATCTGGCATTCAGGCAGATAAAGCAACATCTGTGTCCATTCACAATGCACACGCATAAAATTACTAGAAGCAACTGCACGCTTGACAGCAAGATGAAATCCTCTATGATTTCTTGCCGCAACAAGAAGAGGCAAATGAATAGCACTTATCCCACCAAATATCCTTTCTTTCGTATCAATGTCAAATATTTCAATATGTAAACAATGTTTTTTAATTGAATCCAAAGGCCACAGACGTTCTAATTTGTTCCTAAAAGAAATCAAATATATATCATACTGTTTGGCTAACTCTATAAGATTACGTGCTGCCGTTAGTTGTCCTGCCTGGGTCGCTCCTGAGTATGGCAAATGAGCTGAGAGAAAAAGCAAACGAGGCTTTATACTAATAACGTCATTCAATGATGATATCCTTGATAAATATGTTTTTTTTGAAGAAACAAACCTCAGTCAGTCAAGAATTGATATTGCCTATCCAGTGATATGATTAATTTATTACAATATTTACACAAATCGTCATATTACTGACTTATGAACATATTTTTATAAATTTATAATAAAATATGAACTTTTACCTTTTTTGTTCTATTACTTAAATCATAGTTTATTACTGATGATATAACTGGTAAAAGACTGATCAATACAATAAAAGGAAATACTTCTGTTGATTGGTATACAAAAGACTGCATAACAGATGCCAAAACAACAGACTTCAACCATATACATGATTTTTCTATTGATAAAAACACACCAAATATAATTGCGTAAAACGCTAAAGTACCCATTAAACCAAAACTGACAATTTGCTGCAAAAAGCCTGATTCCAATACAAAAGAAGAGACTCCAATCAGATTTTGAGTAACATTAGTATACATTCCTGTATAATGCCCATATAACAATGAATCATATCTTAGAAGATTAATACCATTCAACCATATTGCAGTGCGATCATCATTTCCTTCGGACTTAGTGTCAAATGCTCCAATAAAACGGGATATAAAAAAATTATTTTTTTCAATTATTACAATTACAAGCAATATAAACGATAGTAATATACCTATCTGCAAAACTAATATCTTTTTTTTATAAGGTAAAGTATTAAGATACATAATAAACCAAAAAACCAGACTTAACCCTATTATCATCATACCTGATCGAGAAAAGCTAATAAATACAGATATCGGGCACAATATGCTCATAAACATATATCTTTTTTTTCTGAGTATGCTGGCAGATTGTATAAATATAATCGACAGTATTGCCATAACTATAGGATAATGCAGGTAACTTCCGGTGATTGATGATGGACGCAATATTTCAGTGAGACTATCACCAGGCATGTCTATAATGTCAAGTTGTTGTAAAAAAGCAACAATTACCAATACTAATGTTATTATCATAATTGGATCAAGCAAGTTACTTGATTTAATATATTTTAATCTTACACTGGTTCCATAAAGAAGAAGAACACCGATATACATAGTAACTGAAGTATA
>JBAXWW010000243.1:0-2051 GCA_037128215.1 bacterium
CAGCAAAATGTTACGGCGGTGACGTGTCAAGAAAAAGAAAACTTCTGGACAAACAGAAAGAGGGTAAAAAGAGGATGAAGAAGGTTGGCAATATAGATATTCCTCAGTCAGCTTTTCTTGCAGTCCTAAAAGTTAAATAAAGGCAGGGAATTAAGATGAGGAAGATCGTCTTTGCAAAGAGTGCCTTTTATAAGTTCAGACAATACTTTAAACTATCCTTAGCTACGATGATAATCATAGCTTTTCTGAAAATATTTATTCTAGATTTTTACTGGATACCATCAGTATCTATGGAACCGACACTTTTGAGAGGAGATCACGTTGTTGCTTTAAAAATAGTTTATGGGCTATTCTTTAAAATAACACCTTCACGGGGAGATATCGTAGCATTAAATTTACCGAAAGATCCATCTTTGTATGTTAAAAGAGTTGTAGCTCTTCCTAATGAGACGTTAAATATAAAATCGAGTGATCTAATTATAAATAATAAAAAAGTTAAAAAAATATATGACACTGATGCTAGTAAGTATAAATATATAGAAGCTGAAAATGTTGTTCTTAGAGAATTTACAGATAAAAAAAATTATTCAGTAATGCAAAGTAATGTGCAAAGGATGAAAGACTTTATTACACCTTATAAGAATACTTCCTCAACGTTGTTTCTTCTAGGTGATAATAGAACTAACTCAATAGATTCAAGGAACTGGGGCTCTATAGATAAAAACAAAATAATATCAAAAGTGGTTTTTATCTGGATGTCCATAGATCCTGAAACAAGAAAAATACGATGGGATAGGATAGGTTTAGTTAGGTGATTCTTCTGTTGTTGGCTTAATCTTTTTTTGCATTTTCTTTGTCTTTTTTAAATTCATTTTTGCCTTCTCAGCCTTCATCTTTGCTTTAGCTTTGGCCTTTGCCTTTGCCTTTGCCTTTGCTACTTTAGCCTTAAGTATTTCTTTCTTGCTGAGAGGAGCTTCTTTTTCTTCATCTTTTACAGTTTTGTTCTTTTCTATGTCATTAACATCAAATTTATAAACTTCTGGTACCTGTGTTTTACCTATTTTGTCTGGTTTTCCATCGCCATTTGTATCCATTTCAACTCTTACAAGTTTACCTTCTTGGTAATACTCCCAATAGTCTACTACTCCATCAAAGTTTGTATCAACTTCCTTTTTTGTTATCTGATTGTTGTAATAGTGCTTAACTATATCTGGTCTACCATCAAAATTAAGGTCTAATTCCTTTTTTACAATTTGCCCATTCTCTGTTGAATAATATCTGATCTCATCAAATTTTCCATCAAAGTCGTTGTCTATTGCGATCCTTTCTACTTTTTCTTCTCCTGGTTTTTTGTTGTCATAATAATAGACATAATCTATTTTACCGTCACCATTTATGTCTAATTCTTTTCTTATAAGGACCTTTGATCCATTGCCGTCCATTATGTAATATTTTTTTATATCAGCAACACCATCGTTGTTCTCATCTATAGATTCCATTACCTCTTTATTTATTGAAGTTTCTTTTTTAGGGATTAATTGCTCTATTGGTTTTATTACTACCGGTGCTTTTGTTGCTACAGCTGGTACTGGAGGTTTTACATCTGGAATTACAACGTTAGGTTTTGTTACAGGTGTAGGTACTATCACAGGCGCAGGTACTGTTATATTAGGTGCTGCCGCTGTTTCAGTGGCTGTAACGGTGTTTGTTGTTAATGGTGTTGTTACAGGTGCAGGTTCAGGTTTAAGCTCAGTAGTTGTTTGTTCAGGCTCTGTTAATTGTGGGTCTACACCAACAACAGGAGCAGCATTTAAAAAACTAGTCATTATAAGAATGAATATAAGCAAATTAAACCTCTATAAATAATATCTTACAGTTAATCGTTAAAAGATACAAATTTTTACTTTGAATTTTTAATCCCAGAGGGTAATAATCTTAGCTATTATGAAAGTAGGATTTATAGGTAAAAGAGGTTCCGGAAAAACAACATTGTATGAAGCGGTTTCTGGTCTGGATATGTCCAATTACCCATCCAGCGGGCTTGTGAACAT
>JBAXWW010000244.1:0-2043 GCA_037128215.1 bacterium
TACTGATTGCTTCAATCAGTATATCCGCACCTTTATAAGGAACTAAGCGACCTACAAAAAGAAGGTTAATCTTTTTATTCTCAATATTGTTTCGCTCCAAAACATTATTCTCTTCCTTCAAAAATGAATTATCGATTCCGTTTTCAAAAAACAACTTAATCTTTTCATTATTAATATCAAAAAGATCTTTAATAAGGTTCAATGTATACGTAGAGCCAGCAAGAATGTAGTCTGCTTTTTCGTATGTTTCTCTATAGCCCGGAATTATAAATCTCCCTATTAATCGAAGAAAATTAAAATAAGAGAACTCTTGACGGGCAACAGCCTGAAATCCTTTAGGAAAGGGAACACCTCCATTGACCGGGCCAATCATGAATGGTGTGTTTTTACAGGCCTTGATTGCCTTTACTGGATAGCGGGGAAGGATCGGTGTCAGGGCGTGAACAACATCGTAGTCTCCTCTGAGGATAAGGTTCTTAAACTTAGTGTAAACCTTGTTATTGAACTCACCATAGACAGGATATGTAAGTGTATTGTATAATGGCCAAATTATTTTCCCCCTAACTTTACTTAGCTTGTCAGCTATTTTATAGTATTTATTTATAAAATCACTTTCATTGATATAGACAATATCTCTGTCAGAATGTACTTTTTCCAATGAAGACTTATTCCTTTCATGCGTGACAAGGGTTGTCTCAACAAGTTGGCTGATGTATTTATAGAATGAGTATCCTACTAATGGAACCGATGGCCATTCAGGATTACATTGCTCAATAATTAAGAGTACTTTTAACTTTTTATTGTTCATTGATTCAAGATCTTATTTATTCATGGGTTATATATTTTTTAATAAATTTCTTTCCAAATCGCTGTCCTGGTATTTCAATATATTTATAAGTAATATTTGATACTAATAGGACGGTGATTACCGTAATAAGTACGCCAAGATTATTTAAAAAAATGCTTCCAAAATCCACAAACCTCAAACCCTTAATCATTAGTATCATAGATTTGGTCTTGAGAAATTTCTCTAAAATCATATACAAAGATAAAATCATAAACAATATAGGTGCGTGAGTCATATAAATCGAATATGATAGCTTCCCAATACCGTTAAAAAGCTGTTTAGAAAACAGACTCGATAATAAACCTTTTTCAAATGCAAAAATAAATATAGATGCAGAAAATAAAAATAATAATACTATTCCTTTGCTATCAAAATTTGATGAAATAACAAAAAGTATGGATATAACAAGTGATATCTCAAATAATGAAGATCCTATATTGCCTAGTTTAATTATGTTATGTGTATTTTTATAAAGGAGGTAGGTTAGTGCTCCGGCAAAAAACCCTGAAAGCCCTCTTAGTACTGTGATTGAAAGAATGTCGGCAGTTGTTAGATAACTATTAGAAAAAAGCAAAGTTGCAATAGATGCGATAAAAAACCATAAAATATTTCGATAAAGACCCTTGACTAATAAAGTAATAAAGAAAATTAGATATATATAAAATTCAATGGAAATGCTCCACGCGGGGTAATTAAAGCTTAGTGCATTTGTATATGTTGTCCACGACTGTAATAGTAATAAATTCGGAATGATCTGAGATGGATCATTTTCAGCACTAAAAGGTGGTTTATTAAACGCAATCCCGTACCTGTAAGCGACAAGTTTACAAATTTCAAGGAGTATATAAAAAATAAGAGTCGCAATATGTAGAGGGAAAAGCCTGAAAAATCTAGATACAGTAAATTTTTTAAATGAAATATCTTTTTTATATGCGTAACTATGAGTTATAACAAATCCACTCAGTACGAAGAAAAAATCTACAAATGAATCACTTCCTCGAAAAAAAGAAGTTTCCGTTATACTATTAAAATAATGTGTATGGAAAACAACCACGCAAAGCGCAAAAATTCCACGAAAACTATCAAGTACAGTAAATCTGCTTATCGTACTTGTGGTTAATTTATTCATCGATCTTTTATTTGCAAGTATTCAAAATAATTAAGAGAAGGGCGTTTTCTTGTAACTCTATCGTTTG
>JBAXWW010000245.1:0-2007 GCA_037128215.1 bacterium
CTAGTGTTTCTGGATTTGGTAATAATCAAAATGAATTGGATTACACAAATGCTCAAATAAATTCAAGCGAATGGCTAAAACAAAATCCTGACTTCAACATCCGTACAGATTTAAATGACGCATTGATAGACGAACAAAGAATTTACCAAAATAAACTCATAGAACAAAATAAAGAACTAAGTTCGACAACAGATGGGAAAGATTATGCTATTGATCCTGCAACAGGAAAATCGAACGCATATGGACTTATCCCAACGATATACCAACTTGATTATTGTATACCAGGCCCTCATCCAGGATGGGAAGCCGATTCAGGAAATGAATTAGACAAAGAACTATCAAAAGTACTAGACACGGACGGCATGGATTTTCTACAAGTTGGACAAGCCACTGGTATGTCGACGAACTTAGGCGCAGGAATAATGATAGTAAGTAAACTCTTGGGTGTCGCCGACACTGACACAATAGATGAGTGGTCAAAAATTTTAGGAACAGGACATGCTCATTGTGGTAGTAGCCCACCTGTATCAATATCAGAATGTGTCAGTAGAGATTACTATGTAAAAGAATTACTGAGATTTACTCACATTCCTGCACTTTCAGTTGATAGTGATTATCTTCAAAGTTATAGTAAGTTTACAAACATAATAGACAGAATCTACACTGAATATAAAGCTGGAATAAAAAATACTTACATATCAGAAGTCCTCCCATCCGCTGCTAAAGAATCTGAAACTGAGTTTGCAAAAGTACCTGGATATGATCAAATAATAAACGCTAATAGAAAAACCATAGACACATTAAACGGTACTATTACAAGATTAAAAGAAATAAAATTTAAAATTGATGAAGCTAATGCAAAGCTGAAATCAGGCACCATGAGTGTAGACGATTATGAAACCGGACCAGATGGAATTACTCCCTGGAAAAATGCGTTCGTAAGAGTTTCTTATAGTTTATATTCTGGAGATGACATTGCCACCGTTGATGATGATACAAAACTATTCATCGATGAAAAGAATTATGTTCTTAATAGTCTAATCGGAGGCCACACAGGTTGCGAGGAAGAACTAGCTAGCCCAAATTCACAACTACCAAAACAATTAAGTGGAGGTTCTGTGTTAGGTAGACCAGATTATCCTTTGCCAATTCTATATAAATACCCAGGCCCAAGCGAAAAAGGTTTCCTGTATTGGGGTCATTACATGGACTGGCAAGGACATTTTCCAGATGGTTATGCTATTGGACAAGCTGTTGATTTGTGTAAAGCTTATGTTAAATATAATAAAAGTACAGATGAAGGATGTAGTAGTATCGTGGGAATACCAGATTATAATCACATTAAAGGACCAAATTATATCCATATTTCTGATTTATTAGAAATTCAAGATGGTGGGACAACAGGAACAATAGGGTATTCTCCACTTAATTTGCCTAAAGCTGGAGATTTCGAAAGAGATATTCTTAAAATGTGGTAAAAGAAAAATTATAAAATAATCGGGCGTAAAGCAAAAATAAAATGGAACACACCAAAACAAAAAAGTTTGTAAATAAATATTTTATACTTATTGTTTTATCTTCTTTTATTTTACTATCTCTGGGAATTTCAATTGTTTTTGCTTCTAACCCGACCGTGACTGTTACCGCTAGCCCTAATTCTGTTTCATCTGGTGGCACATCCGTTATCGGTTGGACTTCGACGGGAGCAAACTATTGCATTTCAACAAATCCCCAGGCAGGGACTGGACCAACAGGTTCATTTACTACCCCCCCTATAACATCAAATACTACTTACTGGATTGCTTGTTCAAATAATATTTGTACTTCCATGTTTCCCAATAACACACCTAACAACTGGGTGAATGAGTGTTCAGGAAAAACTACAGAGACGGATTGTGACAGTGTAACTGGAACTCCTTTCCCAACTGAACCTCCTATGTCAGTATGCGTTTGGGCACCTGATCCTTCTTCTCAAATGGCACAAAGCTCTGTCGAAGTAACAGTTGG
>JBAXWW010000246.1:0-2004 GCA_037128215.1 bacterium
AGGTGCAATTGAAGCATTGTTATCATTTGAGCAGATCGGAATACGCAGCTTATTCCCAGCATAAATCTTATTCGGATCCTTAATGCCATTGTAATCAGCCAATTCCTGAACTGTAAAACCCGTTTTTTCTGCTATTTCAGATAATGTATCCCCGTTCTGAATAAAATAAATCTTATCGGCATTAGTAATATGTATTTTTTTGATATTACCCAAACTATACTTACCTCCTAAAACAGCATTTTCAGAAGACAAATCTTTTGAGTCATAGCCATATGATAAGCCATAAAAAGTCAACGATGGATTAACATACAACCCATAATTACCCTCCCGAATTAATTTAAACTGATAATCAGGATTATGCTGCATTACTAAAGGCAAAGACTTGTCTACAAAAATAGACCCATATATTGTACCAATACTATCAGAACCTATTAAACTTATCGCAGTCCCTCTAAGCTTAATAAAAGGAATATTGTAATAAATAACTGAACTGTCACCTAAAAAGTATTCATTTACATTAAGAAAATTATTTGAATTAATATATGCCCCTGCTCCAGGACCATCTATTCCAACACCAATAAATCCATAAGCAGAACTAGCAATCTGTGCCAATGCCACTCCCCAAGACTGTCCGCATGAAGCCAATACAGATCCTCTGAATTGTGGGTCACCAATAATAATATTGTTTGAACTATTATTAAAAACATACATATCGGCAATCTGAGAATACCCAATTGAAGTATCAGGAACAATGGGCTTACCAAGAATAGTATAATATGCAATCGAATCCTTTAACTGATCAGTTCCAGCATAACCGTAAAATATAACATTCAAGAATTTGTCCCATACAACAACACCAGTAAAACCAGAAGTTGTACTTTGACCATACAGGGCCTTGTATCGAGAGCCTAAATCAGCTTTCAGAATATCTTGACCAAGATAAGCCCAGGCAGCAATCAGAGCACCAGATTCAGTAAAATCATAAGGATTCATAATGTATAGAAATATATATACTGAGTATATAGTTTTTCAATGAAATCTCAATTTTGTGATTCTTAATGGGGCCAACCTATTTTGTTATTATTTATGACAATAATTACACCAACTACAGCAGATAATAAAGAAAGCACTGCGCTTGCAACCCAGAGCCAATAACCAGGCCCTCGCCAGATAATACTTAAATACTCTAATTTAACACTTGTCACTATTGTTTTATACGACAAAAAACTAAGCATAAACGATAATGATGTAACAGCAGATAAAATACCAAATAAATACTTTTTCCTGCAAATAAAAAACCATGATAAAAACAAAAAAGGATTTGCTATCCACGCATAATATCCATACAAAATCCCCAGCCAGCCAACCAGCAATAATCCAAATGCAAAAGCCCATGCTTTAGGATCATGCCCTTCAACATAATATGCATCCTGGGTAAGAGCAACGAGATATGTACCTACACTCCAAAGCAATATTATAGATTGTAATGTTTTTTTCTTTTTGATATTCATACAATATAATTTAGCATTATACTATGAACGAGCTGCGGAAGAAACATGAACGTCAGTGTTCTGTTTGCTGTCAGGTTCCGTATACCCCTCAGTCTCGGTAAAATTTGGTAATTAAGTGGAGCACTTAAAACCTGTAGAAGTTGTTCAGAAAGCGAAATACCCTTCGATAGGTGGAGGGATAAGCAACGCGAGTACAGAGTACTCTGTGTAGCTACGAAATGCCCAAGTACAGACAGAACCCTGCAATAATTGACACTTACCAGGGACTTTGATTTCAACCAATCAGTATTCTTCCTGGAGATAATCTGATATCGATTAAGTTGCAGCACAACCCTAACATGACGAAAATCTCTCTTTGGTTTTTGGCGCAGGGAGAACTGGAGTAAAGTCTGAGCATCCTCATCCGACGGCATGCGCACATCGGCAGGGCACAAGAGAATTGAGAGTCCGGTGAGGGGCTGGGCTGGATGAAGGGTGTCAGGCGAAAGGGCCT
>JBAXWW010000247.1:0-1991 GCA_037128215.1 bacterium
ATAAAAAGAGGAATATAAAGGCCAGTGTAGCTTGCTCCTGTGTTATCTTTGTAGCCAATCATAATTATTAAAAATAAGAGAATACTGATTGCTGAAGTAATTGTAAGTTTAAGTTTGGATTTATGAAAATAAAGATGGAACCCGACATAAATATCTATAATGGCAAGAGCTATTATCAAATACAGAATGAATATTAATATTTGACCGATAGAGCCTAAGATTGCTTCCATATTACATTTTCATCTCTTTGATTCTTTTTAGAGTCTCTTCCTGCATTCTTTTAGCAGCTGTTTGTGAGTCCATTTTATCAGAAAGAACCAGCCCCTGATATTGTCTTACGATGTCCCATACTGCCCTCATTTCAACTACGCAAGGCATTGCTTCACCATACTCTATTTGTTTTGCCATTACAGAAAAGAAAGGGTCATCTTTTACTTGTTTACTCTCGAAAACAGACTTTAATGCAGATAATTTTTTGAGTTCATTTTTCATTCTGTTTTGGTTTTTAACTGAATTCAAGAGTGTTATAAACTTTTTCACATACTCAATTTTTTTTGTTTCTATAAAGGAACTTACGAAGAAATATTTACCACTTACCAATGGTCTCATTCTTATACCTGTCGCTGAATTAATAGGTAATGTTGATACTTTCATTTTACCTTTCATGGACTCTATATAAGCGGCAATAGTCCAGTCACCATTAATTATCATTGCTGTATTACCCTCTTTATACGTCGAGTCCATACAGTTATAATCGCACTCTTGGGATATGTAGCCTTTCTTCTTTAGGGTCTTTATAAAATCGAGAGCCTTTACCATTGCTTCAGTATTAAGATTTGGCATATGACCATCTATAAGCCAACCACCAAACGAAGTAAGGAACGGTATCAACCAGAAAGGTTCGTTCTGGTCTATTTCCATACAGGTCATGTTCTTTGTAGTGTTATTCTTACTTTTAATTTTTATTATCTGATCACAAAGCTTAAAAAGATCATTAGTAGTTTTAGGCGGTGTTTTAACAAAATCTGTGTTGTAATATAGCATAAGTTGATTTCCGTAATTGTTAGGAACTCCCCATATTTTTCCATCCTGCATAGTGGCATCAACGGAGTTATCAACATATTGTGAAAAATCAAAAAGGCCATTTAAAGGTAGTATCAATCCACTGGAAATGAATAACCCAGCTTTATCAGAAGCTGTAAAAAGAACATCAGGAGGACTTCCAGCTATGGAAGCACTCTGAAACTGAGTATGAAGGTCCTCTACAGAATAATGCGTCCTGGTTATTTTTGCACTTGGATTGCTCTTTTCAAAATCAGCTATTATTGAATCAAGATATGGAGCTACTACGCTGTCTTCACTTTCCCAAAAAGAAATATTAACGACATCTCTTTTTGAGCTTTGAGCTTTTTGGCAGCCCAACAGTACCACCATAGAAAATAATGCTAAGCAAATAAAGAGTTTTTTTGTCATAATAACACCCTAAAAAGGAATTTTATTTTAGCGGAGCTCAGAGTATTATCTGTTGCTTTTTTTGTAAAGAAAAATAAGGATTTATATAGTAGTATCCCTAACATGGGTGCTTTGTTTACTTTAAGCCTGCTGGTATTTAGTTCGTTATTTACGTCTGTGCCTAACAATACAGAAATAAAAGATGAAATAATATACAGCCTAATGATAGATCGTTTTTATGATGGTGATCTAAAAAATAACGTACCTGAATACGCTTATCAGGGAAATACTATATACGATAAATGGAACAGAGATATGCTTGTTAAAATGTACGACAAGGATAAAGAAACTTGGAACAAATATTGGGGTGGAGATTTAAAGGGATTATACGAAAAATTAGACTATTTAAAGGAATTAGGCATAACAACCGTAATGATAACGCCGATTTTTCAGAATGCTAACGGATATTTGACAGTAGAAGGTACAGAAACACGGGTGACCTCTTATCATGGGTATTGGTTAAAAGATTTTTATAGGAT
>JBAXWW010000248.1:0-1958 GCA_037128215.1 bacterium
TATGGGACTTATAGACACTCTGAGCCACGGGATTTATCATTCCAAAAAAAACAAAGAGAAAGTCTCAGGAGCATTAGAAAAGCTAAACATATCTGATCTTGCTCTCAAAAAATTTGGAGATCTTTCTGGTGGACAGAGACAAAGAGTTCTAATCGCAAGAGCTATAATAAATGATCCTGAAATATTGATACTAGATGAACCGACAGCCAATATAGATAAGCTTGCTCAAGAGACTGTGCAAGACCTTCTAAGAACACTCAATAAAACAGTAACTATATTAATGGTGTCACACCAATTTGACTTTATAACATCAGATGTAAATAGAGTTATCTGTATAGACAAAACCCTTCATACTCATTCAACAAGAACTCTAGAAGGACAAAAACTCGTACTCATTGACCACTCAAACGATAAAACAGGAAGGCGTATTAAAATATGATAAGTTTTTTTTCTGCAATATTACATAATCCGTTCTTACAGTATGCAATAATTGCAGGTGTCTTAGCCTCTGTAGCTTGTGGAATAATGGGCACCTACGTAGTAACAAAGAAAATAACTTTTCTAAGTGGAGGAATCGCTCATACAGTTTTAGGTGGTGTAGGTCTTGCTTGTTATCTAAATAAAATTTATGGAACAAATATCCCTCCACTCTATGGAGCCTTGGCAATTGCGTTAGTAGCAGCACTTGTAATAGGATTAATAGATATTTACAGCGAATATGAATCAGATACTGTAATCGCAGCTTTATGGTCTTTAGGTATGGCTGTAGGTGTTATTTTTATTTCTATGACACCAGGCTACAACACAGACCTTATGAGTTATCTGTTTGGAAATATTCTGATGGTATCAAAAGCAGATTTATATCTAATGTTGGTACTTGATCTTATAATAATTTTTCTTGGTCTTATACTCTACAACAAATTTGCCGCTATTTGTTTTGATGAGGAATTTACGAGGGTAAAGGGCATAAAGACAACTTTCTATTATTTACTATTGCTCTGTCTTACAGCTCTAACTATTGTCGCTCTAATTCAGGTCGTAGGATTAATATTGGTGATAGCACTATTGATAATGCCGGCTGCTATTGCAAAACAATATGTAAACAGTATGTGGAAAATGATGTTGCTGGCTATTATTCTTGGAGTGGTCTTCACTTTCCTAGGTCTTTTCCTTTCATATGGGCCAGACCTACCGTCGGGAGCAATGATAATAATGGTAAGTTCTTTCTTCTTCATAGCCTCTATAATACATAAAAAGATATTTTAATTGACAAAATAGGAAAAAATTGATATACTGTTTCTTATGAATGCGTTTGTTTATAAAAAATTAAAAGTTATCGTAGCAATTTTTTCAGTAATTACACTGATGGCTTGTGGCAAAAAGAGTACACCCCCTGTTACTGCAGGTAGTGAAGATACACCAATACCTACATATAATCTTGCATGGCAAACTGTTGGAGCTGAAATTGCTGATCAAGCATCATTAATCTCTTTAAAGGTCTTTAATGGAACACCCTATATCGCATATAAAGGATTTTTAGATTCTAAAGCACACGTAAAAAAATATGATGGAAGCTCATGGGTAGAAGTTTTATCTGGAACGCCAGCGACTAGTGATGATGTTTTATTTGTAAAAATGGATATAGATTCTTTAGGCAATATATTTATAGCTTATACAGATCCAAATGCTTCTAATGCCTTAAGAGTAAGAAAATTTAATGGAACATCATGGAGCAATATTATAACGGCTGATCCAACAGCAAAGCTTTTTGCTATAGACCTTTATAATGATCAACCATGTATAACTTATATAGATTCAAGCGACCGTATAGCTGCTATGCTATATGATGGAACCACATGGAGCTCACATACAACTTCTTACAAAGCAGAAAATTATATTTCTATACATGTCGATGAATTAGCAAGTCCAGCTGCAACCGCCTATATAGCATTTAGGGA
>JBAXWW010000249.1:0-1929 GCA_037128215.1 bacterium
TACTGTGGTTTTCTATAAAAGATAGAATTTTTTAATTAGGGTTAGCTGCAACTGTGGCGGTACCTGTATAGGTCCCTGGAGATAATTGTGTTCCGGAGTGTATTGATGCTTTTACATAAACATTTACTGCTGAGCCTGAAGAAATAACAGTTGGAGCACTTGTTGTATATCCTGCATCACCCCATAAACTTAATGCAGCTGATATATTAGAAGGTCCAGTTAGATTTATTTGACTATCTGATGTTGCAATAAATGTGTTTCCTAATGTTCCATTGACTACAAAGACCCCTGCCTGACCTATATTACCTGTAACTTGTGGAATACCAGTAGCTGGGTTTCCACCATCTATATTTATTACATCAGCAGCAAGAGGTCCCGAATATTGGGCTGGAAAAAGAATGCTTTGTTTTTGAAAAACCCAAAGATTTATATACACTTTCATGGTTCCACCCGTAGTAGCGCTGGCTGCAAATGAAGAATAAGAAAAAAAACCAATTATTAACAAAAGTAATAACTTCATAATTATTTCCCCTTGTTTTTTATTATAAGCACATTGTTATTATACAACTTAATATAAAAAATGTCAAGTTGTTAGTTTATGGTTTTGCTATGGCCTGAATTATCTTTTCTGAAGCGACTTTACACTCTTCTAAGGATGGTACTAGTGCCATCCTTACATAATGTTCTGAAGGATTTGAACCATTTACAGTTTCTGCCAGCCATGCTCCAGGTGACATTACAATTGCATATTTTGGGTCTAGAAGTTTTTTGCACAGATCTAACCCTTTTATTTTTTCTGGTAGTCTTTGCCATAGATAAAAAGTTCCATTAGGACTGCAGTCTTCCATTCCAGACTTTTTAAATGCCTCTACTATAAGATTTCTTTTCATCATTAGTTTTGTACGTTGTTCTTCTACATGCTTTTCATCGCCCAAAGCTGCTATGGCTGCATCCTGTATAAAATATGGTATTCCACTATCGATATTCGTCTTTAATTTTTTAGTGATAGAGATGAGTTTTTCATCTCCACAGATCCATCCTATTCTCCATCCCGTCATACAGCTTCTTTTCGACATTGAATTTACACAAAGAACTCCTTCTTTTGTTATTTCCAAAATAGAGTGAGGTCTATTCTCTTCCCCAAAATAAAGCTCGCTGTAACACTCATCACTTACAACAAGGATATTGTGCTTTCTTGCAAACTCAACTGTAGCTCTGTAGAAATCTAAAGTTGCTGTTGCTCCGGTCGGGTTGTTTGGATAATTTAACCAAATAATTTTTGTCTTAGTTAAAACATTTTGAGGGATACTGTTAAAGTCAGGTAAAAAATTATTGGATCTTTCGAGATTAATAAAATAGGGAATACCTCTTGCAAACAAAGTACCCTTTAAATATGGAGGGTATCCTGGGTTTGGTATTATTACATAATCTCCAGGCTCTATAAAAGCATTAGGCAGATTAAATATTATTTCCTTTGCTCCAAGACCTGCACATATTTCTTTTTCCGGATCCAGCGTTACGTTAAATCTTTTCTTTGTCCATTTTGCTATGGCGTATCTGTATTCTACAGTACCGTTATATATTGGATAACCTCTTGATGCATTGCTATCTATTGATTCCTTAGCAACCTTTCTTATAAATTCAGGAGTTGCTTCCTTTGGGTCACCGATACCAAAGTCTATTGGTGATATTCCCTGTTTTTTTAGAGTTTGTATCAGGTCATCTATGTCGTCAAACGCAAAACTTGCAAGATTGTTTACAATGCTATTGCCTGTAATCATGATTATGCCTCTCCGTATTGTTTTTGATAGAACACTTTATATGGTCCATCTTTACTTATAAGGCTCTCATGGGTACCCTCTTGTACTACAGTGCCTTTTTCCAACACGATTATTCTATTCGAGCTCTTTATTGTAGAAAGTCTATGAG
>JBAXWW010000250.1:0-1917 GCA_037128215.1 bacterium
ACACACATAGAACTTCTTGAACCAATAAGTGATGAATCACCTATAAAAAAATTCTTAGATAAGAATGGTCAGGGAGTACATCATATAGCCTATTCTACAAATGATATAGTAGGAGAGGTTCTTGCCCTTAAGGGAAAAGAATTTAAAATGATAAATGAACAGCCAAAGCAAGGGGCTGGTGGAAAACTTATATGTTTTGTTCATCCTAAATCAACTTTTGGTGTTTTAACGGAGATATGTCAGGAAGCCGAGCTTCATTAATTTACTTGCCTGAACAGGGTTTGTAGGTTAGAACCTCTTCATCCCTTTTTAGGAGGTTCTATGAGGCTAATAACTGTTTCATTGTTTCTATTATTTGCAATGACAGGTTGTAATGTTTTCAGTCCACTTGATTCTAGTGGAAGTGCTTTGGATAAATGTAAGGGCTTAAGTGATGCAGGTGCCTATGAGGAAGCTGTTAAGGCTTGCCAAGATGCAGTAACTGATAATCCAAATGACATGGAAGCGCAGCTTGAACTTGCTGATGTAAGCCTTGCTTCTCTTGGAATAAATATTAAGGCGTTATCAGATATCTTTTTAAAATCTTCATCAGGAACTGTTACTATTGTGTCTCTTGCTGAAGCGATAATAGCAGCTGAAAAAATAACTACAGCTAATTCTGTAACTAGTAAGCTACATGCTACAGAAGCGATCAAGGCTTTTGATAGCTATGGGACTTTGCTTAAAGCAGACGGAACAACAGCATCTACTCAGGTTGCTACTTTCTACAGTACTATTTCTAGATTGTGTTATCTGTCTTTATTGATGGCATATTCTGATCTAGGTCCAAATGGTAACCACGATGGTTTAGTTGATAAGACTGATATCTGTAGTACCTCAAATTGTGGAGTAGCAGGCACGATATGTATAAATAGTCTTTTAGGCGGGTGTGGTGGTATGGATAACGGAGATGCTCTTGAAGTATCCAAAACTATTTTTGAGATTAAAGATAAATTAGCATCACTAGGTCTTGGAGATCTACAAAAAGTTCTAAATGAAATGTCTGCTACGATGATACCAGACCCAACAACGGGCTTTGTTCCTCCGGAAATTCCGATCTCTACTTTCTTTGATTCTAGTAAGACTCAATATGATCCCTTTAAGGCTGATGCTGGTAGAGAAATTTTAAGAGTAATGGCGAGATAGGGGAGTTAAAAATGAAAACAATAATAATAGCTATACTTTTTCTATCGTCTTTAACAATATTTTCGCATGAATATGATTACTTGTACCGTGGCGCCAGACCAATGGGAATGGGCGGTGCATTTACCGCTGTTAGTGATGATTATAATGCTTTTTTCTATAACCCTGCAGGTCTTAATAGAATAAAACCTGGAGAGGGTAAAATTACCGTATTAAATCCTCAGGTTGACGTTAATAGCCCAGCAATGAATGTTATAGGTAAATTAAAAGGTGGTTTAGCCAAGAATCCAATAGATAGTTTGATGCCGTATTTGGGTCAGGATATTCATATAGCAGCTGAATCAAGTATACCAAACTATGTAGGACACAATTTTGGCATAGGACTTCTTCTTCCTAGTTTAAAAAACAATACAGTACTTAGACGTAGTGTCGCAGTAGAGGCTATAGAAAACCTTGTTGTGGACTCAGGTCTTATAATGGGTTTCTCTCATGGTTTTATGCAAGAGAGATTATCGGTAGGAGCAAATGTTAAGTTCCTTGTTAGGGGAGCTGGTGCAGTTACTATGGATGCTGTACAACTTTACACAAAGAAAGCGATAAATTTTAAAGATATAGGTGGATATGGTTTTGGTGTAGATGGTGATCTTGGTGCCATGTATACTTTTAATAAAGTGTGGTTCTTTGTTCCTACAGTTGGTCTTACTATAAATAATATAGGTGCTACAAAATTCCCTA
>JBAXWW010000251.1:0-1916 GCA_037128215.1 bacterium
ACATTGAACAATTGAATGTTTTAAAAAAAACAAATGTTCTCATGTAGTTTTAAAGTTATCATCAATTAGACGAACTATAATAATGGTAGTATAATTTTATATATAAAGGAAAGTAGTATTAAAACTTAAAGCTTGTTGTTTATGCGATTGAAAAAAACAGATTAGTGTGGCATTAATTTTTAATCACATTTAAAAACTAGAGGGGGACCTAATGAAGTTTACTGTTAATAAAGATAACTTTGTAAAAGAACTCGGAAAGATCCAAGGTATAGGCGAGAAAAGACAGACAATGCTTATATTGTCTAACGTTCTAATCTCAGCTGAATCAGGAAAGTTTTCTTTATTATCTACCAATATGGAAGTTGGTATGTTAACTAATTCTGATGCTGATGTAATAGAGAAAGGTAAAATAACAGTATCTGCAAAAAATTTGTATGATATCTGCAAAGAAATGCCGTCTGGAATTATAGAGGTTGAAACAGAAGAAAATCTTCTAAAGATAAAAGGGGGAAAAGCTGAATTTAAGATCCCAACACTACCTGCTACTGATTTTCCAAAAGTTCCACTACCAAGTAAAACTCCAAAAGTAAGTATAGAAAGTTCTAAATTAAAAGAAATGATAGATAAGGTTACTTTTTGTGCATCTACCGACGAAACTAAATATCATTTGAATAGTGTTTTTATTGATAACTCATCAAATAAAAATTGTTTAAGGATGGTTTCTACAGATGGTCACAGGCTAGGTATGATAGATAGTCCTGTCTGTGATCTTGAAAGCCTAGGGGTTAACAAGGGTATTTTAATACCTAAAAAAGGTTCATCAGAATTACGTAAAATACTAGATACTGCTGAGAACATATCGGTAATGATCGAGTCGTCTTATATGTATATATTTGCAGGCAACACAATCCTGCTTATCAAAGAAATGGATTTGGAATATCCAGATTATTTAAGGGTTATACCTACTAATAATGATAAATCATTTAAAGTTAAAAGAACTGATCTTCTTTCTGCATTAAAACGTGTATCTATCGTTTCTACTATAAAATCAAGAACAGCGATGATATCACTTAATCAGGGGTCATTGTTGTTAAGTTCAAGGTCTCCTGATTACGGCGAAGCTACAGAAGAAATGGAAGTTGATTATTCTAAAGCACCGATGGAAATTAGGTTTAATTCAAAATATCTTATAGAGATACTTTCTGCTACTACAGAGGATATACTTTCTTTTGAAATGGGTGATCCACTAAGTCCTGTCGTTATTAAACCGAGTGATGGAAGTTCTGATTGTTTATATGTAGTAATGCCTATGAGGTTATAATTTTAAATAAGTGACTCGAATAGAATTTTTAAGGATCTATTGTTTTAGAAATATAGAGGAGGCTGTTATTAAAATACAGTCTCCTTTTGTCTGCTTTTATGGTCAAAATGCTCAGGGAAAGACAAACATACTGGAAGCCGTTTATCTAATGTCCAATATCCGTTCATTTAGAGCGGGTAGTGTACAAGAATGGGTTCAGGATGGTAAGCAGGAATCAAGTGTTATGGCAGAGGTTAGTGATGAACTAGGCTCATATAAGGCTGGTTTTAAGCTTAAAAACGGCAGAAGAGATTTCTTCATAAATGATAAACCTATAGACAGCGTTAAAGGGATAATAAAAAAGTTAAGAATAATATCTTATAATCCAAGTTCCTATGAGCTAATCCTTGGAGAAGACACAGAAAGAAGGAAGTTCTTTGATAGAGTTGTTTATTCCATTGATCCAGACCATCTTGATGACCTTGTTTATTATAACAAGGTTCTAAAGAATAGGAATATAGCGCTGAAACAAAAACATGATTATAGGCTGTGGGACGAGTTCATTGCAAAGACAGGTGAAAAGATCATAAATAGAAGAATAAGAGCTATAAGCTTA
>JBAXWW010000252.1:0-1886 GCA_037128215.1 bacterium
GATCCTATAGATAGGGAATGTAAAGAGTTGGATAACATAATACCTCCGACCAGCAACCTTCCTTATGCAATGAGTACTGTTATAAAAAGTATTTTAGATAACAGTATATTTTTTGAGATACAGGATGCATACGCAAAGAACATCATAATAGGTTTTGGTCGTCTTGGCGGACACACAGTTGGAATAGTTGCTAACAACCCAGAGCACATGGCTGGCGTTCTTGATATAAATGCATCAACAAAGGCCGCAAGATTTATAAGATTCTGCGATGCTTTCAATATTCCGATCATCACACTAGTGGACGTACCTGGATTTTTACCTGGATTAGAACAGGAAACAGACGGGATAATTCGTCATGGAGCTAAATTATTATTTGCTTATAGTGAAGCAACAGTTCCAAAGCTTGCCGTAATAACAAGAAAGGCTTACGGTGGAGCATATATAGTGATGAGCAGTAAGCATGTCGGCAGCGACTTGAATTTAGCATGGCCTACTGCTGAACTTGCAGTAATGGGAGCACAAGGTGCTTGTAATATAATATTCAAAAAAGAGATCTCAGAAGCAGAAAAAAAGGAAGAAACAGTAAAACAACTTGTTGATGACTATAACCAAAAATTCCTAAATCCATATATAGCAGCAAAGATGGCCTATATAGATGATGTTATAGAACCGAATGAAACAAGGACACTTTTATATAGAGGACTAATGGCTAATTTCCAAAAACGCCAAACTCGTCCTGCAAAGAAACATGGAAACATTCCACTATAAATAGTATCCGTTTAAAAAGAGGTGTTAATGTTCAAAAAAATATTGATCGCTAACCGTGGAGAGATTGCCTTAAGAATAATAAGGGCCTGTGGAGAGATGGGAATAAAAACTGTAATTCCATACTCTAATGCAGACAGACTTTCTATCCCTGTCGCCTGTGCAGAGGAATCATATCCTCTAGACGGTGATGAGGCAAAAGACACATACCTTGATATAGACAAACTAATAAAAATAGCAAAAGAATCAGGTGCTGAAGCAATACATCCAGGATATGGATTTCTTTCTGAGAATTATTTGTTCGCAAAAGCCTGCAAAGATAATGATATCGTTTTTATCGGTCCATCATACAATATAATAAAAAAGATGGGAGATAAGATCAGCGCAAAACTTATTGCAAAAAGAGCAGATATCCCTGTTGTTAGAGGAGTGAATAGACCTATCCGTTCACTTAGCAGAGCAAAGTGGATAGCCAGGATAATAGGATACCCAGTGATAGTGAAAGCTGTTAACGGCGGCGGCGGAAAGGGAATGAGGGTTGTAACAGAAGAGGCCTCGTTGCATGCGGCTTTAAAATCAGCGTCAAGAGAAGCAAGTGCATCGTTTAATAGTGATCTGGTCTATATAGAAAAATTCATCGATAATCCAAGACACGTTGAGGTACAGATCCTTGCAGATAACTATGGCAAGGTAATACATCTATATGAAAGAGATTGTACTATACAGAGACGTCATCAAAAACTTTTAGAAGAATCTCCAAGCCCTGTATTAAGCAAAAAGAAGAGAGAACGTTTAGGTAATCTTGCAATTAAAGTATGCAAGGCTATGGGATATAAAAATGCAGGTACTGTTGAATTCTTGATGGACGGACATGGTCATTTCTATTTTATGGAAATAAATGCCAGGATACAGGTAGAACATCCTGTAACAGAAATGGTTACCGGTGTAGACCTAATAAAAGAACAGATAAAAATAGCAGCTGGAGAAAAACTTACTTACAGACAAAGTAATATTAAGACCCACGGACATTCAATAGAATGCAGAATAAATGCAGAGGATTCTGAGACTGATTTTATGCCATCAACTGGATTAGTTACTGACATGATACTACCTGGTGGAAA
>JBAXWW010000253.1:0-1841 GCA_037128215.1 bacterium
GTTTACACTTTCTAAACTACCCTTCCAATCAGCTTCACTAGATTCAATACTGTAAGAGGTAGTATTTATTTCATTAGAATATCTCATGGAGTCAAAGATATAGAATTCAAACTCTGGCCCCCAAAAAGATGTATCTGCAATCCCAGTTCTTTTCATATAATCATAAGCGCCTAAAGCTATCCCTCTTGGATCCCTTCTAAAATGTTTTTTTGTGTCAGCTTCGTGTATAGAACACAGCATGCTTAATGTAGGTATTTCCCAAAAAGGATCTACTATAGACGTAGATATATCAGGTATAAGAGACATGTCTCCTGATTCTACTGTCTTAAACCCCATCTGGTTTGAACCATCAAAGGCTTCTCCTTTCTTTATGAATTCCTCGTTTAATCTAGAGGCTGGCATAGTAAGATGTCTCATTCTGCCAAAAAGGTCTGTATATTTGAAATCTATTGCCCCTATTTTGTTATTTTTGACAAAAGTTTCCAATTCAACGTAGTTTTTAAACATAAATCCCCCTATTAAAACTACTTTAGATGTTTTTTACGATTTTATCTACAAAATTAGAGATACTACATTTAGCTGACTCAAGTTCTAATCCTTGTATTAAGCCATCATATGCTGATGGACCAGCAGCTATACCTGATGCGACAGGCTCTCTATCTTTTTTCGGCATATTATAGACAGCCTCACAGATCAGTTCAAGAAAGTTCTGTTCGTTACAATTTTGGAACTTAACTTCATATTTTTTATGAGTTGATCTTTCATAAGCATATGCAAAACCAGTAGCGCTAACATATTCAGGTTGCTTACCAGAGACAGGAGAACCATAGTAATACTGGTTTCCATAATTAGGTTTAGTATTAGATTCTTTCTGTTTTGCTGGCAGGCCAGTTTTAAGAACAGCTTCACATGTACGGTCAGGATAAAAGGTAACAACTATCACAGATCTCTCACTCTGAGACTTGTATGTTAAAGTTTTAGTAGCAGTATTTGCCTGTTGTGCGTATAAACAGGACGAAAAAAGAACAGCAATAAATAATAATGATCTTTTCATTTTGTATGTCCTCCTCTAGACAAAGGCCTTTTAACATAAAAGAAACAGTCCTTTCAAGAAGTTCTGGTAAATCAAACTAAAAAACCTTATAAGTTCTAGTTATGAGTAATAATAAAACAAAAGATGCTCTTAACTCTTTTGACCAAGGCTATAGCTGTTCTCAGGCTGTCTTTTCAGCATACTCAGAAGACTTGGGTCTTGATAAAAAGACAGCTTTTAAGGTCTCTGCTGCCTTTGGTGGTGGAATTGCGCGTACAGGAGAAACCTGCGGAGTAATAAGCGGGGCCTTGATGGTGATTGGTCATAAGTATGGAAAGGTTGATGTCAATGACCAGACTTCAAAGGAAAAAACATATCTTGTAGCTAAAGAATTTATTAATAGGTTTACAGAAAAACATAAAAACACTAGGTGTAATGATCTCTTGGGATACGATATAACGACTCAGGATGGACTTGATACGATAAAAAAGAAAGATCTCCATTCATTGGTCTGTAAAGATCTAGTAAAAGACGCTATTGAGATACTGGATTCTGTACTAAAGGAGTACCAACTTTGAATTTGGAACAGACACTTTTATCTTGTGGATCTTATATCTCTAAAAAAGAAGTTTTAGAAATAACAAAAAAATTCGACTTGAATGAACGATCTTTAATGGAAGTATTACTGCCTTTAGCAGCAAAAAAAGCTTCACCACCTATTTCCAATTATTATGTAGGAGCTGTTGGACTTACAGAAATAGGCAATATGATACTTGGATGTAATATAGAGATACCTAACTCACCACTA
>JBAXWW010000254.1:0-1797 GCA_037128215.1 bacterium
AAAGAAGCAAAAACATTTAGTGTCCCTCAAGACATTAATGACAATGATTTATTAGCTCTTAAGACTTCAGGCTTAATCACTGGATATGGTAGATCGGTGACTTTGACAGACAAAGCTAAGTTAGCTCTTAGAGATCACTATTTATCTCAAGACACTACAAACGAATTTAGAAAATCAAGAACAAAAGATAAGTTTGATTTAGAAGCTGCAAGAAGTGTAAAAACTTCAAGCTCTAAATTTAAAAAAGTTGCTTCTTGACTGAACAAAGAAGATGATTTCCGTGATGAAATCAAAGTAAAATTTAATATTAGATTTATTGCTGATGATAATAAATCTAGACAAAAAGGTTTGATGTTTGCTAAACCATTAGACGATATGGAAGTCGTTTATTTTATATTTGATAATCCTGATTGTTATGGATTTTGGAATAAAAATGTTGACTTTCCTCTTAGTTTAGCTTTTTTAGACAAAGATAGCAAAATTTTAGATATAAAAGATCTGGCAGCTCATAGTGAGAGATCTGTGTATCCTAAATCAAATAATGTTGTATTTGTTGTAGAAGCAAATAAGGGAATATTCGAAAAGTTGAACATCAACGTTGGTGACAAACTTATTTTGAAGGATAAGAACCTTTTTTTGAGTAAAAAATAAATGAATGCATCTTTTTACAGGTTCATAACCTAATAAATAAGAACGTCATAAGTGTATTCATTCTTGAGAGGATTAAAAAAATGGCAGATAGAATTTTTCCTAACAAATATCAAGACGAGTCTTTAGACTCTGAATTGGTATTTAAGGGTATTGATTGGGATAATTTCAATCAAAAGCTTGCTCAAGCTAAAGATAGCAAGAAAGAAACTGATTCAGCAGTTAAGGATATTGTAGAAAAACTTGACGAATCAGAGCAAGAAGAAATTAGAGATATGCTTAACGAACTTGCTCCAGAAGGATCTTATTCTGAAAAAGGCAAGAAAACAGCTGGTAAAATGTGCAAAGAATGCAATAAGCAAAAATGTGCTTGCAAAATGGCATCTGAATGTACTTGCGAAGACAAGTGCGAGTGCGATGCATCTATGATTAAGCATGCTCCTAAAAGACAAGCAAATAAGATCATCTTTGATCATCCTGATCAAATCAGTGCTGAAGCAGTGGAAGCTGCATTTAGCTCTGGCGATGAAGTATTAGGTAATGCTATTCTTGCTGCAAGACATGAACGTAGAGTTAGATTAGCACAAAGCATTGAGAAGAAGATTGTTGCAGAAAACGAAACTCAACTTAAACTTGCTCAAAGAAAAGCACATAGAGAAAGCATTGTACAGTCAGTAGAAAGTGCAAGCAAGTCTAAAAAGGCTAACAAGTCTGAAGATGGCTTTGTTAAAGTATCTGAACTTTCAGGCAAAAAGAAACAAGCATTTGCACAAAAGGCTGCAGCTGCTGGATTTCCTGCAGAATATGTTGCTGCAATGCTTGGAGAATCAGCTCCTTCTGTAGACAATACAGCACCAATCAGAGAAATTATGGCTTCTAATATCAACAGTGATGTTAAGAAGAAAGCTGTAACTTCAATGGTTAAAGAAGCTACTTTGACAAATGCTGATTACGATAGATTGATCAACTATTGGAAAAACGAATTAGGCTATGGCGATCAAGAGTGGATTGACGCACTCTTTACAAAGAAATACGACAAGTAAGAACCCTCAAGAATAAATATCCCAGGATGAAATACTCCTGGGATTAAACACTTGATGGACTAGTTAATAACCAGGAATTAAAAAATGAGTAAGTTTAGAAGAGTAT
>JBAXWW010000255.1:0-1792 GCA_037128215.1 bacterium
AAGAAAGGTATCTTAGATAACATTGCAGAATCAGCACCGACAGCAGAAATGCACCCTTTAGCAGAACTGATGAAGCTAAAACAATGTACCACTTCCCTTGCCCTGCTCAAGATGGAAGTCCCTGATAAGGACAGATCAATTAAGGTGAATACCCTTAAGGAATACCTTGAAGACATTTGTGAAACAGACAAAGTTGTTGTATTCACACAGTTCAAAACAATGGTTAATGAACTCCTTAAAGATCCTGAGATAATGAAATACAATCCTGCGGTAATTACAGGCGACGTTAATTCACAGACAGGTAAGACGGGCATATCGGACAGACAGGTTGCCGTGAATAAGTTTCAAGAAGATGATTCCTGCCGATTATTCATAGGGACTACAGGAGCATGTAAAGAAGGATTGAATTTAACAGCAGGAAGCTACATGTTTTTCTTGGATATGGAATGGAACAATGATGGACAGGCAGAAGACCGTATATACAGAATAGGACAGAACAAAACAGCCTACATCTATTATTTAGTATGTAAAGACACAATAGATGAAGTTATATACCAAGTCACAATTGAGAAACAGCAGATGTTTAATAGTCTAATAGATGGAAAAGGAACAGGGGCAAGTATGAAAACAATGTTAAAGAACATATTGGAGGTAGGATAAGATGCTTTGTTACTACTGCGGCAAGGAACTAACCAAAAGAAATAAGACAGTGGATCATAAAATCCCAAAATGTAGGGGCGGCGTTGGGGGCAGTAACATTGTCCCTTGCTGTAAACCCTGCAATGGCAATAAAGCGGATATGACCGATATAGAGTTTGAAGAATACAAACGTACTGGTATAAAGCCATTCACGGATTCAGAACGGAGTGAGATACATTACAGGGAAAAATTAATGAGAGGCAGAAACGATTTATATATCAGCTTAAATTAAAAAAGGAAGGCTAACAAAGCCTTTCTTTTTTTTTATGGAAAAACTGCCTATGGTCTATCCACGGTTTGCAACATAAATAGGATAGTATGATGATACATTATTTAGTAGGCGAATACAATATAATTTCGACAAAATTCGACAAATTCTCTTTAACTTATTCCCGAGATATGTTAAGCTGTCTGTATGTTTATACGCAAGATACTAACGCTTGTAGGAGGTTATCATGATTGTATCGATTAAGGTAAGAGGTACGGACAGAGTTATTCCACTAAATGAAGAGATTGCCTTTGGATTAGAAGACATAATTGTTATTGGAAACGAAGCTTTTAAAGTAATAGAAAGAAGATTCCATATTGCGAATACGGTATTGCACCAGACAGAACCAGTTTGCAATTTAATTTGTCTCTCTGGCAAAATAGATATTCCTGAAAGCTAAAATTTTCTCCTTCTAAGTCGTATAGTACGGAAAACGAAGGAGGAATTTTTTATGGCTTTGGCAGGATTTAAGAAATCAGTATTTGCGGATAGTTCTACAATGGTGGCAGATGTACAGGAATACTACGCTTTGAACGAACTAAAAAAAGAGACAGAAATAAAGTTAAAAGCTCTTAAACCAAAGATTTTTGCAGGACTAGGAATAAAAGACTCTGCGAATATCGGTATCTACAAAGTAACAAAACAGATTAGAGATACAAGTAAGATCGATTCAGCAAAGTTGCATATTTGGGTATTAAAAAAATTACCAGAAATACCAGAACTGCATAAGTGTTTAGTACAAACAGTCGATGGTGATAGGGTTCAAGAATTTGTTGCCAGTGGAGTGATTTCAGCCGATGAAATAAAACTAAATTGTTTAACACC
>JBAXWW010000256.1:0-1766 GCA_037128215.1 bacterium
CTGTTATTATATATGTAGCTGATGCTGTGCTTGATGAGTTCCAAGCAGCCAGACATGCTATCGCATTTATAGTTGTTGTAACAGTTACCGGGATTGCAGCATTATACTGAGGACTTGAACATGTTACTGGAGTACTACCAGTTGTATAATGAATCTCAGCTCCTGTTTGTGCAGAAATAGTAACACTCTGTGATGTTGCATAAGTACCTGCTGCTGGACTAAAAATTGGTGCAGCTAACGTACCTGTTATTGTATAAATTGCAGTAGCCATATTGGATATTGTCCAACCTGTTTTACAAGCAATCGCCTTAACTGTTGTTGTAGAACTGATAGATATCGGTAAACTAGAAGCACTACTACAACTTGGAGAAGATCCATCTGTCGTATAATGAACAATAGCACCACCTGTGGTTGTTGTTATATTTACGCTCTGAGTCGTTGCATATGTTCCTGATGGTACGCTAAAAACTGGTGTATCTACTGTAGGTAAAGGAGTTGAATTAATAAAGGTGTATGATGCTACAGAAATATCTGAAGGCAACCAAGCCGTACCTGTTTTACAAGCTATAGCTTTATAATCAACAGTTGTAGGACTTGCATAATTGATCGGCGAAGAGCACACATTACTGCTACAAGTAGGAGTACTACCATCAGTAGTGCAATGTATAGTCGCTCCATCATTACTAGTTATCAATAATGTTGCAGGAACTGGATAAGTTCCATCTGCCAAATTGAAAATTGGTAAAGATAATTTATTAGTACCTGCCGTTAAATTCTGAGAAAGATTTTGATGCTGTGTTTGCACAGGTCTAAGTGTACAGGCACCAAATAACATAGACAAAAAACCTATGAAGACGATTGTACGTACCATAATGCCCCCCATGTTTTCTATATGAAAAATAACCCATTTTCCCATACAAATAATTATAACATAAAGCTTACCATTTAGTCAAGCTAATTTTATAAGAAGCCAACAAAAAAAACAACCCCAGATACTTATAAAATTAAGCATCTGGGGCATTATATCATTTTAATTATTCAATACAAACTATTACTTATTAGTAATTTGCTTTAGATTTCTAATGTAGATGTTTTTTGAACATTACCATTATTGTATGTTGTTTTTGTCATAGTATGCTTTGAGCCATTAATCCAATCAAACCATGTATCCATAGTACCAGCACAATCCAGCATATATTCTTCAGTCCACTCACCATCTTTTTCGTTGTTTTTATACTTACCTTTTACTATTTTAGTTTCATCGACGTTCCCACCATGATAATGAGATCTATGATAATAATCACCTTCCATAATTCCATTTACATAAGTCGTTGAGAATTGATCTCCATATTCGTTACAAACAGTTGATAAATCCTTGTTTTTGAAAGAATCTTTATCATAGAAAACACTTGTAACAGTTTGTGAGTTTTTGTCCTGTCCGGAGTAACCAACATATCCTGACGTGATTGGATGGGTAATGGTTGTCTCACATATAGCAAACTTACCATTAAGCTTTTCTAAGCCGTGATAATAGTAAGTAGTACCTGTTATTGAGTTACTTTTCTCATCATATGCCGCCACAGCTATTCTTCCATAAGCATCTTGATACATATAGTTACCATTACCATCTGTTAGAGCAGGAAAGCCCCAAATGTTTACTTCTTTGAGCTGAGGGTCTTTTTGTATTTGTTGAGCAGAAAGACTAGAAAAACTAATAGCAAAAGATAAAACTAAGCAGGAAAAAGTTTTCATTGATAGCCTCCATT
>JBAXWW010000257.1:0-1766 GCA_037128215.1 bacterium
CCGCAAACATAAAATAACCAGCCTTCCATAGGGCTATGATTATTATTAATTTACTCCAGAATCCTGACAAAGGAGGCATACCCGCTGTTGAAAGAAAAGCAACAACAGAAGACCAACCTGTAACAGGCATTACATTAGATAGTCCGCTCATTGAGTTCATATCTCTTGTGCCTGTTTGTTTTTCAACTGCTGCAGCATTAACAAACAACTGAGTTTTGAATATTGAGTGATTAAAAAGATGGAAAATAGCTCCAGCTACACCTAAAGCAGTACCAGTACCCAAACTAAGAATTATATATCCGACCTGACTGATACTTGAATACGCAAGCATTCTTTTAAAATCATTTTGTCCTAAAGCTGCAAGTGCACCTACAAATATAGAGATAAGACCAACTATCATTAAGATCATTTTGATAGTTTCACTAAAACCAAAAACTTCACTAACTATTCTTATCATCGTATAGACACCGGTAGTCTTTGTTACTATCCCGGCAAGAAAAACAGAAGCACCAGAAGATGCAGACGTATATGCGTCTGGAAGCCATGCATGAAAAGGAACAAGACCTCCTTTGATTAACAATCCACCGACAAATAAAGCTGTAGCAGCTAGAACAAGTGTATTATTCATTCCCTGAACTGCATCTCTTACTGTTACAAATGAAGTATCCCCTGCAAACATCAAAAGTATCGCTATTGAAGAAAGCATCATCACTGTTGCGACAGCAGAAAGTAAAAGATACTTAAAAGAGCCTTCCATAGAGAACTTATCTTCTTGATGAGCGATAAGTATAAAACTAGAGACAGCTGTTATCTCTAAGAAGACATACATAGAGAAAAGATCTCTTACCATTACGATACCGTTCATGCCTATCATCGACAATATAACAAGATTAAAAAAGTTGAATTTTTTCCTTGGACAGCAAATAGTTCCACTACCTACTAATATGGAACAAAAACTAACTATTCCTATTGAGAGTAAAAGGACTCTACTTAAATTATCAACTTCTAAATTAAAGAAATTAAAAAAACTTATATATGCTGGTTCAAAATTAAAAACTATCAACGCTATTTGTATTAAAGAAACAGCAAGACCAAACCAAAGAGCAAGTTTTGTCATTGCATTCTTGAATCCAATATTCAAAAGAATTATAGATGCAAGAGGTATTAAAATTAGTAATAAAGCCACTTTGTTCCTCCCTACTTAACGGTTCTTAATATCAAGATGACAACAATGATCATTCCACCCAACGCCCAAGCTATATAATGAGAAAAATTACCAGTATGCGCTCTCTTTATACCATTCGTTACAGACTCTGTAGTTTTAACGGTAAACCTGTTATAGATCCAGTCTATCGCTCTATCTACAGAAAAAGATACTCTGGCAAATCCGTACACAAACTTGAGACCAATATTGTATGGATCAAAATATTTTTTCTCAGCTAGGTCATAGATAGTATTCAGTACTGGTGCATGATGAATATGATCTACCGCTTTTATACCTGCTCCATATTTTTTAAAACCATACATATGATTGATATAAGCAAGTATAAGAACAACTATTGTCCCTATAATAAGAGTAATATTCTGTGGCATACCACTAAAATGATTTGCACCTAAACTACTTCCTAGAACAGGTTCAAAGTAAGTTCTTATCGGATACGAATTATGAACACCAAAGAAGATACAAAGAGCTGCTAATGTAACCATTGGAATCAACATTGTAAGAGGTGAATCTTTAGTTACATTCTTACTACCCTCACCAGCTT
>JBAXWW010000258.1:0-1766 GCA_037128215.1 bacterium
AAGATAGAACCACTTAATGGACATTCTTCATCTTATCTTTCCGATCTTGCATATGAAATGTTTATAAAAACAGATGTAACTATTGATGAAAAAGAAGCCATGCCCGTTTTATTATCTACTAGTGAAAGGCTTAAAAAAGACGGGCAGATTAGAAATCTACCAGAGCCACGATTGGTTTTAAATGCGCTTTACTCTCATCATATATTAGAACGATATGACTCTAAATATGTTCGTTTTCAACATCAACAATTTCAAGAATTTTTCGCAAAAGAAAAATTAAAGGCGAAACTTTTTGTACTTGTTAAAAACAAGAATCAAGAGGAGGTTGATGCTTTTATAAGGTTATATGTAAATAAGCTTATTTGGACTGAATCTTTAATGCTGATTGCAGAGGAAATCGCTAATTCGACAGAATCAAATTATATGGAAGTAGGTAAACTCTTAGTAGACATGGCTCTACGTGTTGACCCAATTTTTGCATCAGAACTTGCATATCAATGTGGTCCATTAGTATGGACGAAGATAAAAACAGCTTTATCAAACTCTCTTAGAAACTTGTATAAAGAAACAGACCCAAGTTATAGACAATATGCTCTGGCTGGAATGCTTGCTACCGGTTCATCAGATTTTAGCGATATAATTATTCCCCTTCTTTCTAGCAGTGACTTACAAGAACGACTAAATACGTATCGTTTATATGATAATTTTCATCTGTCCTCATTAGGTAATGGTTGGCCTATTGTTGTTAAAAATTGGAGTGAAGAGGCCAGAAACGATTTTGTCGTGGAACTACTACAAAATGTGTGGAATCAGGAGATTATAGATAATTTTGTATTTAAGGACCAAAGCGTCTCAGTTAGAGCTGCTGGCGTATTAGTATTAACTTGGGTAGGTTCTCAAGAGGAAACAAGCCACTTGCTTGAAACAATAGACTCCGAAGCCTTCAAAAAGGTTATTAATCGAATACCTTCTAGTGACATTCCTCCTTTAATTAGGCCTAAGGCTCTGAAGGTTTTCCAAAAACTTTATTTAGAATCGCAAGATTCAATCTCTTGTCTCTTTGGACTCGTACGTGCATCAGAACTTGGAGATTCAGATTTAATTGATCTAGTTAAAAACAAACTAAACAGCCTGAAGAGAGATGAGCTTAAATCTTACGAAGGAAAACTAGAGGCGGCTATTACAAAATCTGCAATCGATATTGTTCAGAAAACTGATTCAGAGTGGGTAAGTAATTGGGTTGCTGAAAGAATGATTGATGGTTCATTGTGGTACAAGAATTGGAACAATTTTATTACGACTGTTTCTAACGACATAAAGAATAACTGCCTTGATATACTTCTCAAAAAAGAACTTGCACCTTATTCACCTATTATTTCAATACTAGCCACAACCGCTGATCAACCTTTTGCAGAAAGGGTCTTTTCAAAGCTATGTGATATTAGACGTAAAATAGCATTATCTGCTACAACGCAACAGAAAGATTACAGTATTTTAAAACAAGTGGAAGAATTGTATAGGTCCTTTCCATATAATATTGCTGTAGCTGGCCTTTTAAATTATTTTAGTAAACCATTCGATGAAGTTGTATTTTCTACTATAGTAACAATATTTAGCAGTGTCGCACGGTCCGAACCTAAGTTTCAAGAAGAACTAGACAAAGATCTACGTCAAAAAATAATAGAATATTTAAAGAATGCTGAGAGTTTTGTACAGGAAGCGGACGATTTTAATGGAGTACTTAAGGCTAATTTTGCTTCAACCAT
>JBAXWW010000259.1:0-1744 GCA_037128215.1 bacterium
ATGTCCTGGTGGCTGCCTTGGTGGTGGAGGACAACCTATTCCTACAAATATGGACATAAGAAAAAAGAGAATGTCTGCAATATATTCAGAAGATAGAGGACTACCAATAAGGAAGTCTCATGATAATCCTGAAATAAAAAAGATCTATTTAGATTTTCTAGGCAAGCCACTTGGTCATTTATCTCATGATCTTCTACATACACATTATACAAAGAGGGATAAATATTAATTAATGAATAAAATAATCGATCACGAAAGGATCTTACAGGAACTTAATTCTAAGATAGACGTATCAAAAGCTGCAGTTGAGCAGATACTGCAAAAAGCCAGAGAACTAAAAGGTATAAGTTACCACGACGTGCTGACTTTGCTTAATATAAGCGACCCAGAACTTTCTAAGAAACTATTTGATACAGCAAAATATGTTAAGGATGAAATTTACGGGAATCGTTTAGTCCTTTTTGCACCGTTATACATCTCCAACTTGTGTAATAATGAATGTCTATATTGTGCTTTTAGAAATACGAACTCTAAACTTGTAAGACGAGCGCTTAATCAGGAAGAAATAAAGAAAGAGACAGAATTCCTTATCAACGAGGGACACAAAAGAGTTCTACTGGTAGCAGGAGAATCATACGGCAAAGAAGGTTTAGATTATGTATTAAGATCCATAGACACAGTATATGGTGTGCAAACCCCAAAGGGTAATATTAGAAGGATAAATGTTAATGTTGCCCCACTTTCTGTCGACGAATTTAAAACATTAAAAGGGCACAAACTTGGTACATATCAGATATTTCAAGAAACATATCATTATGAAACATACAAAACTCTACATCTTAAAGGACCAAAATCTAATTATGATTACAGATTAGAGGTCATAGATCGTGCTTTTACAGCTGGTATAGAAGATGTTGGTATTGGAATCTTGTTTGGTCTATACGACTGGAAATACGAGATCCTTGCATTACTTCAGCACATAAAACATCTAGAAGAAAAATTCGGTATTGGGCCTCATACTATTTCTATACCAAGAATGGAACCTGCCCTTGGATCAGAAGTAAGTTATGACCCGCCTTATCCAGTAAGTGATGAAGACTTTAAAAAGATTATCGCTGTTCTTAGACTGGCAGTGCCTTATACAGGTATAATATTAAGCACAAGAGAAAATCAACAGACTAGAAGAGAAGCTTTTGAGTTAGGAATAACCCAAATATCTGCAGGATCAAAAACAAATCCTGGCGGTTACACAGAAGAGACAGACTCACATGAAACATCAGAGTTCAGGGATGTTGGAACAGAATCACAGTTTTCCCTGGGTGATACAAGAACAATGTTAGATGTAATAAAAGACGTGGTAGATGCAGGTCATATACCTTCTTTCTGTACTGGATGTTATAGACTAGGAAGAGTTGGACATGATTTTATGGAAATTGCAAAACCTGGACTTATTAAACAGCATTGTCTTCCAAATGCAATGTTTACCTTCTCTGAATATCTTTATGACTTTGCAGATGATGAGTTAAGGCAAAAAGGTTTCAGTCTTATAGATAAGATGATAAAAGACGACATAAAGATAGAATCTATAAAAGAAAAAACAATACTAACCCTAGAACAAATTAAGAATGGCAAGAGAGATCTTTATTTCTAAAATGAAATCAAAAGGCTATTTATTATTTTTGTCATTATTGCTTATAAGTTACTCATGTGGAAATAAAATTCAGGTTTCAGACGGTATATATGA
>JBAXWW010000260.1:0-1741 GCA_037128215.1 bacterium
TCTCAGCATACAAAGTTGTATAATTTCAAGTAGTTTGAAACTATCGGCTCAAGGATATATGTAGAAGTATATTAGGAACTCTTTAAATATACTTAAAACAGCGACGACAAAAAGTATTCAGTAGCTTTTCAGCTACTGAGAACCTGTTAAATGATTTTTGCTTTTTTTTGGAAATTGAGAGTTGGTAGTGCTTAGCATTCATATCACAGGAAAAGCATCATAATTCTGTCCAATTTGTCCATGTTTTAAACTACTCAAAAAATCTAACTATTTGATTACTTTAGAGATTGTGTTTTGCCTTCATCGTAATGTGGACAAAGCATTTATGACAGATCTGCCCATAGATTTGTATCAATAAAACTGCTACAACAAACCCATAAAAAGGATATATATAAGGTTCTGGAAGAGGTTTTAAGTGGTGTTTACAACCGAAAAAGTTATCAATTCAAAAGACCAATGGCCTAAAACGTTATGGCATTTTGTTGATAAAGAAAACAAAGATTGTGCTAATACGCAATTTAAAACATTACAAAATATTTTTGATGACAAATCTCTTGATAGCAAAAATTGTTATCGAGGAATAAAACTACTCTTGTCAAATGATGATTACTGGAACCCTAATAATCTACAAATAACAGCTCGATATGCTTGCCTTACTAGTTTACCTGATGAAACAAAAGACTATCATGTTAACGAATATGGATATCTAGCTATTGGCTTAAATAAAGACAAACTGGTAAAACATTGCTTCGATAAAAATTATATTTTAAACCCTATTTTTTATACCCTAATCCATAATAATCCGAACTTATCAACGATAGATAAAATACATAAATTACAAGATAGTGTTGTAAGCTCATTAAATAATGAACAAGGACATTCTAAAGATCTAAAAAGACTAATATGGAATAATATCTTGCTTACTAAATTAATAAAGCATGAAGGAGATTATAAGTATTTTTTAGAACAAGAGTGGCGTATCGTGGATGAACTCCCAGAAGATAGACAGTGTGAAGAATTTTTACCAAATAACAAAACTACTGCTTTTTTTTGTTTTATACCTTACGAATGTTTGGCAGGAATATATATACAACCATCTAATAAAGAAAAACTTGAGGAATTATTAACAAGGATTGAAACAGAAAAAAACATAAAATTTGATGTAGAAATTAAATATTTTACTACTAAATAATAGAGCTATAAAAACATATATCATGAGGTTTACATGAAGCCATTTATAACCCCATATTTTACATGACCATTTCAGTCGATATTTCTATTAACAATGTTTTGTGGCATTTCTCTGTAATAAGTTATTTGTTGATCCCAATATATTAACGAAGCGGTTTTCCTCATTTTCTTTTCGCTTAACTTTCTAAGCTTATAGTCATTGCTAAAAAGTATCTCTTCTTGAATATTAGGGCTTAACCTCTGTAATTGTAATATCTGGCAGAGCCTTGCTACACTGGTTTTGGTTAGCTTACTCATTTCAAGCAAAGTAGAGATATTATTGTCATCCATATATTTTTTAATCTGGTGAGCAAGAATAAGCGTTTTTTTAAGTTTTCCTATTTTTTGAGACTGTTCAGTGCTTATATTCTTTTTGTTCGTCTTTTTTAATTCAACTTTAAACTCGTACTTCATTTTTCAATTCCTCTAACCCTTTTGAGTTAAGTGTAATAGATAAACCGCCTGTTGGACCTTCGTAATCAACTCTTTCAACTATAAGGTTTAATATCCT
>JBAXWW010000261.1:0-1738 GCA_037128215.1 bacterium
CACCATTCCCCTCTCCTCCCGCAGCCCTAAAGGAAACATTACAAGACGGTGTAATACTCTCCTTCCCTTAATTTACATATTCTTTCGTGTGTAGTTAAAACAATGCCATTTTGCATTTAAAATATCTTAATCTAAGTTTTATAGAGTATTTTGGAAGTTGTGCAGAAGCTTGTATGAAGTCGTTATCGTCTTAGAATTTACAATGTTATGGGCTTCAGAAATAGAAGACCCATAATATTATTAAATTATTAGACTATAAGGACTGAATAAAGCGACTAAGTTAAATGCAAAATAGCATTACAGGGCAGATTTATAGCCAATAGATACTGGAAGCTTACCGTCGGCTTTTGCGTTGCCTGTTATTACATTGGCAAGAGCTCTTAAGGCCTGTGTTCTAAAACTATAAGCACACAGATATGCGTCTGCATCTTTTACGGTTGAATATATATATGGAGAATCTAGTGATGCAACTATAACAGGCACCTTGCTTTTTTGTTTTAGTATTTTAGCTACCTGTGCCTGACTATCATCAACTACAGCTATTATATAGGCATCTATCTTGCCCTGATATCCTAATGCTTCCTTGAGCACCACTGCTCTTTGATAACTATCCAATTTTACGTCCATCTTAACAAGATTATTATTTAGTCCTGACGATCTCAGAATAGTAGAAAGGTAAGAAAATGGACTTAGAACAACAACTTGTCCTTTTTTATTCAATAACGGTATTATGTTTTTCATATTTTTTACAATGGTAATGGATTTTTGAGCTATCAGCCGAGAAATCTGTTGATGAAATTTATTGCCAACAATTTTTTTTACCTCAGCGATGTTAGGGTCAGGAGTGTTATCAAACAACTGTCTTTTTATTTTAACTCTTAGTATCCTTCTAACAGAATCATCTATTCTAGCTTCAGAAATTATATTTTCTTTTGCTGCGCTTAATAATGATTCATAAACTTCTTTCTTAGCAGAATCAGTCCAGACTACAATTATCATGTCACAGCCTGCAATAACTGCATGTACTGCTGCCTTACCAATAGGCCAGTCTTTTGTTACTGGTCTCATCTCCATATCATCCGTTACAACAAGTCCATTGTAAGACATCTCTTTTCTGAGCAGTCCAGTGATTATTTTCTTAGACAATGTAGCTGGCACACCACTGTTATCTATACTCGGAACAGCTATATGAGCGGTCATTATAGCATCAACACCATTCTTTATAGCCTCGTAAAATGGTTTTAAATCATTTTTCTTAAGTTCATCCAGGCTTCTATTTGTAACAAGTGTCTCAAAGTGAGAATCACCACTGGTATTTCCATGACCAGGAAAATGTTTGGCTGTAGCACTAACTTTTCTGGACTGTATACCATTTATATACGCAGATCCAAGTCTTGCTACCATTTCAGGATCTGAGCCAAAAGACCTAACACCTATTACTTCATTTTTTGCAGACGTATTTACGTCCAGTACTGGCGCAAAATTCATATTAACACCTAGCATCTCAAGGTCTACGGCTGTTAGTTTACCCGCTAAAAAACTAAGAGTTGATGACCTTGTTGCACCTAGGTTCATATTACCAGGAAGAACAGTACCAAAGTTCTGTATCCTCAGAACCTTTCCTCCTTCCTGATCTATAGATACAAAAGTTGGAATTTTTAATTTGTCAGTAGCATATTGCTGGATGTTTCTATTCAATGCTAGAGTTTGATCTTCCGAGTTTATGTTCCTGGAAAAG
>JBAXWW010000262.1:0-1728 GCA_037128215.1 bacterium
ATCGCTGTATCTATACCACCTTTCACATTATAGCAGTCATGAAATACTCCACCCGAGCATGCACATGTTCCTACAGCTACTACAAATTTAGGTTCTGGCATCTGTTCATATATTCTAATCAATTGTTTTTCTATTTGTCTAGTAACAGGACCTGAGCAAAGCAAAACATCGGCGTGCCTTGGGGTTCCTTTTAACAAAGTTCCAAATCTTTCTAGATCAAAAACGGGCGTTAATGCTGCAACGATTTCTATATCACAGGCGTTACAGGCACCACTGTTGAAGTGTATAACCCATGGTGATTTTGTTCTGGCCCATGTTATTATTTTATTTACTATTTTCACTCTAAAATTACCTCCTAAACAGTATCAAAAGACCAACGATCGCAGAAAGAACATATATTCCTGCTAAAACACTCGAAATAAAATCAGACGGAACAGTAGCAATGACTAATACAACGACATGCATTATGGTAAAAAAGAAAGCAAAAGAAAAAAATTGTTTGTAATCTGGTTGAATATGATGTTCACATCCAGCCTCTCCGCACGCATACGCTTTAGTTTTACCATTTGAGTCTTTTCCTTGTGCCGCAACTTTTTTCATCATATAGGCTTGAAAGGAAACGACACAAAGAACTATCAAAAAAGCTATCGGCGGTAAAAGTAAATAATTCATGTTTTTCACCTATCCTTTTAGATTTCTTAATTTAGTAATATTCAATGATCCAATCTGTTTGAATATCCCAAAAACTATACCTGCTGCCACTGATATAACAACAGCTTCAATAACTATCAGTGTTATAACCATGGATTGTGCAAGAGCTATTCTGTTACTCGCATATCCTGCTGCAATTATTAAAAGCGTAACAGCCTTGGTCAATATCTCTAGACCTATAAGAGAACGAATAAAATTTCGCGTGACCATTATACAATAAAAGCCACACACCCCTAAAACAATCGCAAAAATACTAAAAATCAGGAATAAACCACCGTTATTATTAATCATTTTTAGATCTCTCCTTAAAAAGAACAACGACTCCAAAAACACCAGTTAGTATTATTACTATCTGGCCCAATATGTCGGTCTGTCTTATTTTCCACATAACATTTCTTACATCGTTCTCTGCTGCTGGTGCTAAAAATTTTAGTTCTGGTTTTGCAAAACTAAGCCAACAACCAAGACCTGTTAGCACTAGTAGAACTGGTAGGTACCAGTACCTTTTTATTCTATTTTTTGTCTGCTTTTTAAGTTCGGTTCTGGTTATAGGTTTTGTTAAACTCATCGTACTTATAAAAACGACGGTAATAAGACCTGCACAAACAGATAATTCAAAAACTGCAGCCAAAGGAGAATCAAGCGTAAAAATAATTATAGAAAGAATAACGCTCGTAAGTGCTAGCGCTATTGCTGAAAGCATTAGGCTTCTTGTCATAACCGCCCATACCGCTGCAAGAATCAACAGAACTAAAAGAATTAAAGTTAAAATCACGTTTCACCCTCTTTTTTGTCCGATCAAAAAATGTTATTAATCGGTACAATAATTGTATTTATAAAATAAGGGAAAAAGACTCCCACTAATACCGTTATAAGAGCTAAGATTATCGCCGGAATTATCAAACTAGCTCCAGCTTCTTTGATATCCTTAAAATTTATATTTATCTTTCCAAAGAAAACCTTTCTTTGCATTACAAGGAAATAAGCCAGTGTTATTAAACTTCCCATTACTGCAAG
>JBAXWW010000263.1:0-1727 GCA_037128215.1 bacterium
TATGCTGTCTCTGCCGAGAAAACTCTTTCTTGAAACTGACCTTGTGGAAGGATCATTCCATTATCATCAGAAAGGATTATCTCTCTGATTTCTTCTGATCCATCTGGATAATAAAGTTTAGCTACTAGCCTACTGCTAGAGTTTACTATTACACCATCAAAGATATATCTTCCGTCTTTACCAGTAACAACAGTATTTAGATATACACCATCTCTGTATAGATCAACTGTTGTATTCTGCTGAGCCCTGCCATTAACAGCAATCCTGCCAGCACCGTAGACCATTTCTCTGGAATCAAACCTAAATCCATTTTTACCACTTATATTTGGTAATATAAGATTAGATTCCTCAAAGTAGGTATCTCCAACTTCCATTAAATGAAACCAGCCCTGATCCCTTAATCTATATACCCAGTATGGCCTTCCTGTGTTCCACCCAGGCCCTTTATCATATGTGACGGGGCCACCTGTTTGAAAAGTTCCTCTAAGAATATCAATATTCGCATCGTAATTAAAATCCCAACCTGTATTTTGATTAGGATATTTTCTTAAACTTGAATGATATTTTAATTCTGGCCTAAAGAGACTATCTGGTTTGATCGGCTCTATGTCCTTTACAGTCTCTTTTTCTCTCTTTGATGCATTAGATAATTCTATTTCCTGTTCTCTTATTTTCTTCCTTTCTGATAATAATTTAAACTCTGGAATAACGGATAGATAATATGAGTGATAATCCCATGTGGTTGTAAGAGGAAACCACTTTTGCCATACATCATAGCGTAACCAACATGAACCATTTTGAACAACAAAAGCATCCTGAGGTATTTTTTCAGAAGATGGCCCCTGGGCAGAGTCACCATATTCACTTTGCTTACCATCCAACCAAAAGATATTACCACTTGGTTGCATAGTACCCTGACAATGTTTTGAAGTCGTATCACAAGTTACCGAGGTAAGATCTAAATACTGCTCCATAAAATCTTTTACATTCAGGTAAGGTCTTTCTTTGTTATCAGACATAACCTTATAGAAAGAATTACCCCTATCACTAGTTACTGTGATCATTATGAAGGCTTCGTTCAGAGCTGCTTGACTTCTGTCTACAGTACGTGTTTCATATTTTTGCGAATAAAGAAAACTTGTTGATATTAAATAAGCAAAAAATAATATTAGCGTTCTTTTAAAGATCATTTGCTAGCTTTTAGTGTACACGTAGTAGTAAATTTCTTTTTGCCCTCGTCCATAGGTACCCATGTTATCTTTATTGGTTGGTCTTTGTCCTTAGGTGCCCAGTTAAGAACTGTACTTCTTATACTTTCCCTAGTCATAAAGATCTTGTCTTCTGCTAGTTTTTTATCTCCATCAAGTATTCTGAGCCAGCCATCAAATCTCCACTTTCCATCGTTAGTTATATTTACTTTAGTCTTTCCATTTTTAAGAATCTCACAAATTGTTTGTATATTGGCAACACCTTTACCAACACTACCATAAACAACAACGGCTGTTTCACTCTTAAAGTTCAGTTTCATGGAGAAACCTTGCTTGTTTGTCTTTGTTTGCGTATCTGCCACATCAAGCATAGCAAAAAGTATGTGTGATCTATATTCACCATCTTTTAAACTCTCTGACGGAGGACGAACAGAGACACGAACCGTCCTTTGTTCTCCTGGTTTCAAAGAAATAAGTTTAGGGCTTATGATCATATATTTAGATATATCATCACTCTTG
>JBAXWW010000264.1:0-1705 GCA_037128215.1 bacterium
TGTTCAATAAAAAGCTTCTTCCTGCTTGTGTTTTTAAGGCAGCTAATTGTAAGAAGGTTGGAGACACAACAGTTAATGTCCCTCTTACTAAAGAAGAGAGACAAAGAATCGCTGTTATCTTCATTATGGCTTTCTTTGTTATATTTTTCTGGTCAGCTTTTGAACAGGCTGGAAGTTCATTGACACTTTTTGCTGAGAATTCAACAGCTAGGTTTATTCCTTTCTTAAACTTTACAGTTCCAACAACTTGGTTCCAGTCATTAAATCCATTATTTATCTTTGTTCTTGCACCATTATTTTCTGGCCTTTGGGTTTGGATGGCAGAAAAAAATGCTGAACCATCAACTCCTTTGAAATTTGTTTGGGGTTTGGTTCTAGTTGCACTTGGCTTTGTATTAATGGTATTTGCAGTTATGGCATATGAAAAGAATGGTGCTGTAAGTATGTTCTGGCTAGTTGGTGTGTATCTAGTGCAGACACTTGGAGAACTTTGTTTGGCTCCAGTTGGACTGTCTCTTGTTACAAAACTTTCTCCAGCTAAATTTGCATCAATGTTGATGGGAACATGGTTTATTGCTAACTTTGTTGCTAATCTTGTCTCAGGTTTCTTTGCAGGAAACTACGATGCTATGGACCACAAAACTTTCTTTATGCTACCTGTTTTAACAGCAGGCGGAGCAGCAATATTATTATTGCTTCTTGTTAAGCCTATTAAGAAGTGGATGCATGGGATTCACTAGGATTGATTTGCTAAAGAATTAGATTATACGAGGGAGACGTCTTTTAAAGGGCGTCTCCCTTTTTATTAAAAAACCTTAAAAGGGAGGGGCAAAGATGGAGAATGTTAAGCATAAGCAACCCGCAGGTATCTATTTTCTATTTACTATAGAAATGTGGGAAAGGTTTAACTACTACGGAATGAGAGCAATCCTTGTTCTCTTTATGACAAAGTTTATGATGTTCAGTACAGAAAGGGCAGGCTCTCTTTACGGTTGGTTCACAGGGCTTGTATACCTAAGTCCTCTTATCGGTGGGTACATAGCAGATAGATACTGGGGAAGAGGAAAGGCTATTATTACTGGATGTACGTTGATGGCAATAGGACAATTTACTCTTGCTTCTACTGCGATATCTCCTTCAATAAATATTTTCTATATAGCTCTTCTTTTAATAGTAATTGGTAATGGCTTTTTTAAACCTAATATTGCGGCAACAGTTGGTTCTTTATATGACAAAAATGATCCACGTCGTGATGGTGGCTTTACTATATTTTATATGGGTGTAAACCTTGGCGCATTTTTTGCTCCTTTAGTTTGCGGATATCTTGGTGAAAAAGTTGGCTGGCACTGGGGTTTTGCTGCTGCTGGTCTAGGAATGGTAATAGGTCTTGTTACCTTCTTGCTTGGTAAGAAAAAATATCTTGGTGATAAAGTTGCATGTCCAGTTAAGACAAATGCTAGTGGTGAAAAAGTTCACTGCCATGGTGATGCTCCTCTTACAAAAGAAGAAAAACAGAGAATTGCGGTAATATTTATCATGATGTTCTTTGTAATATTCTTTTGGTCTGCCTTTGAACAGGCTGGAAGTTCAATGACGCTGTTTGCTGACAGATCTACAAATAGATTTATACCTTTCTTAAATTGGGAAGTTCCAGCTAGTTATTTCCAATCGCTGAACCCTCTATTTATTTTTATAATGGCGCCAT
>JBAXWW010000265.1:0-1690 GCA_037128215.1 bacterium
TGCTTGGACAGGAAGACGATACAGTCTATGCTTTTTTTCATGAAGCACTTTCATTCTTAAATGAAAAGCATGATCTTAATGAACATGTAAAAATGGTGGATAGAGTTGGAGCTGTAAATTTAAGAGTAATGGAACTTTTAGATACTGCCAATACAAAGGCTTATGGGCATCCTACACCAACTAAGGTAAGAATAAGTGCTGTTGTTGGTAAGGCAATACTTGTTTCTGGTCATGATCTTTTGGACCTTGAAGAACTTCTAAAACAGACAGAAGGAAAAGGAATTAATGTTTATACACATGGAGAGATGCTGCCTTGTAATTCTTATCCAGGCTTACAAAAATATAAACATCTAGTTGGTAACTACGGTGGAGCATGGCAGGACCAGAAAAAGGAATTTTTAGATTTTCCTGGACCTATCCTAATGACAACTAATTGCATACAAAAACCAGCTAATGATTATCTTCATAGAATATTCACCTGTGGGCTTGTTCAGTTCCCAGAGGTTAAACACATAAGTAATAGAGATTTTTCACAAGTTATAGAATCAGCGCAAAGAGAAACTGGTTTTCTTCACGATGAAACAGAAAAATATATAACTATTGGATTTGGACACAATGCTGTAATGAGCGTTGCCGATAAAGTAATAGATGCTGTTAAGACAGGAGCAATAAAACATTTCTTCTTGGTTGGAGGTTGTGATGGTGCAAAACCTGGTAGAAACTATTACACAGATTTTGCTCAATTGGTTCCAAAGGATTGCGTAATACTGACACTAGCTTGTGGAAAATATAGATTCAATAAAATGGAATTTGGCGACATAGGCGGTATACCAAGACTATTGGATATGGGACAATGTAATGATGCGTATTCAGCAATTCAAGTGGCTGTGGCATTGTCTAAGGCCTTCAATACCGATGTTAACGGTTTACCTCTCTCTATGATTTTGTCATGGTATGAACAGAAAGCTGTCTGCATACTTCTTACATTGTTGCACCTTGGCATAAAGAATATCAAGATAGGACCAAGCATTCCTGCTTGTCTAACTCCTAATATTTTGAATTTCTTGGTAGAGAATTATAGTCTTAAACCTATAACTACGGCAAAAGAAGATCTTAAAGAAATACTAGGTTAACTATAGTATGTAAATACGACCTAAGCTTTAGTGTTTAGGTCGTATTTTTTTATTCGTTAAAAAAAACAAGACCGCAATCAGGACATTCTTTTAGTTTTGTAGAAAATGTCGTTCCACAAGCAGGGCAAACTGTTGTATCTGCCTCAGTGTCAAAGACCTGATTAAGTTGATCTGTATTTACATCAACTCCTTCAGACATGATAAAGTGCATATTCTCTTCATGGATTATTTGTTGTACTGCTTCGATAGATTCTGAATCTACCCAAACCTCAATTTTTGTTTGATAACTTTTTTTGCATGTTTGGTCATTATGGATAAGATCAAGATCAATGCCTTTGTTGAATAATTTTTCCTTAAGTCTTTTTGCCTCGTTAATTTCTATTATGCCTATTAATACTTTTCCTTCTGTATTTGTATCCATTAATTACTTCTCCTCTGTTTTGAAAGTGCTTTTATTAATACTAGGTTTCGTCGCAAAAATAAACAATAGCGTTACAGGTGTATAAGAAAAAGACATATTTTCTGCTGAAACAGGAGCTACCTTTGGAATGTTAAAT
>JBAXWW010000266.1:0-1688 GCA_037128215.1 bacterium
GATAATTTTGAACCTGCTTTGGCAGATGTTAATGCTGGTGGTTATGTAAATTCTACAGATGCTCTTATAGTCAGAATAGCACTAGCGTCTCTGTTCACTAACTATATGGATAACCTAGGGACTTGTCCTTAAAACTTTCTATTAGGAACTATTTGTTAATTAATAGTTGGTAATACAAACTCTTTTTATATTATATTGACAAACACAGTATAACTTGATATAATACAACAATTAAAATATAGCTTATGCGGTGGGCATAATGAAAAATTACGGCAGAATTGCTTTGCTTATTTTTTGTGTGATGTTGTTATCATCCTGTGATCTTAAACATAGGGGTGGTTCAAATGCTTCTCCGAGTGCTGTAACTAATGTTGTCTCTTTTACATGTGATGAGCTTAAGGCTATTAACACAATCCTTTTTATTACATTTACATATGATGAACAATATGACTTAGACAACGATGGTGCTATAACAGTTCAAGACAAAATAATAATTGAAAAAGATTTATTAAAAAATGGGGCAACCTGTGTTGTTGCTTTAAGGACTTGTGATGATTTACAGGCTGTAAAGGATGAAGTAGATACATGGAGTGATGCTCAGTCGTGGATTGGTTCATGGGCAACTTCAATGAAAGCAGCTATTGCATATTCTATAATTTTTAATGAATCAGGAGAAAGGTGTGCTGATGACTTTGGTTCTGGTTCGTTTATCGGTGATGTAAATAATAATGGTTTGTTGGATTGTAATGATCCTTCCTATATACAAAAATATACTGTTGGTCTGCCTCTAGATATTTTTGAACCTGATTTAGCAGACATTAATGCTAGTGGTGGCATAAATGCTACAGATGCTCTTATAGTCAAGATTGCTTTAAATTCTTTGTTTACTAACTACATGGATAATCTAGGTGCTTGCCAGTAGAACACATTAATAACGACTTGTTTCTTTGGCTAGAATCGATATATTAGTGCACAGCTATGATAACTATAAACAACCTAAGTAAATATTTTGGAGCACAAACACTTTTTGAAAATGCTAATTTAAAAGTTAATAAGGGTGAACGACTAGGCCTTGTTGGAAGGAATGGTCATGGAAAATCTACGTTGTTGAAAATGATAACAGGAGAAGAACACTGTGCTGATGGTGAAATAGTAATACCAAGGAACTATAAAATAGGATTCTTAAAACAAACACTAGTCTTCAGTCAGAAAAATGTATTAGAGGAATGTGCGCTGTCTCTTCCTGAAGAAGAAAAAGATTCTACCTGGAAAGCAGAAAAGATATTGTCTGGACTTGGTTTCACAGAGTCAATGTTCCTACAAAAACCAGAGGAACTTTCTGGTGGTTTTCAGGTAAGGTTAAACCTTGCCAAGCTCTTGGTGCAAAAACAGAACATGCTTCTTTTGGATGAGCCTAATAACTATTTGGATATTACATCTGTTAGGTGGCTTTCTGATTTTCTTAGAGCCTATACAGGTGAAATTATACTTATAACACATGATAGATCATTTATGAATTCAGTCGTTACGCATATTGCAGGTATACATAGATATAAAATAAAAAAGATAAGTGGAGATACTACAAAGTACTATGATTCTATAAGCAATGAAGAAGAAATCAAGGAAAAGACCAGGGCCAATAAAGAAAAAAAAATAAAACAGACGAAAGCCCCTATAAAAAAATTTAG
>JBAXWW010000267.1:0-1682 GCA_037128215.1 bacterium
TGCGCCTATACCAAGAGCCTGGTCCGCAGAAAGATCCTTTGTGTCTTGCTGACCTACATAATCACCAAAGTTATATATGTTAGGGATAGTTTTTGTGTTGTTCTCTCCAGCGATAAAACCTTCGCCGCTTGGGTTTTCCCAGACAGCATTTTGTGTACTGTGAGTATAAGACCTGACCTTTTTGGAATATCCTTCTATATTTTTTATTGCCTTTTTTTGATGTGCTTCCCATTTTGTTATATATTCAGAAAGTTGTTTTTCTGCATCGCCAAGTTTTTTCATCATGTATTCATAGCGATAAATATTTTCTTTATTGGTTTCGCTTATCTTAATTACTGGATTTTCATTCCAGACTTTTTCATATGCTTCAGCTTCTATATATGGAAGTATCTCTGTTTGTAGTTTTTCTACAAGCCTTTCATGTTCCTGCATAAGGTCATAAGTAGACCAGCCAAATTTTTGTTTTATGATCCTATCGACCTCTGGTAAATCATAAATGGATACTGTTGGATCAATTGCTTTTACGGTTGTATAATATTTACGAAGATAAAGTTCATAGTCTCTAATAAAGTTTGGCAAGCCCTGTTCCATTAGTGCAATGTTGGAAGGATTTTTTACGTACTCTTTTAACTGTTCCTGAAAATCTATAAGTTGTTTTTTTATTGTTTCTTCTATGTTCAAAGATTGCAGAGGATCTTCTGTAATAGTATTTTGTGGATATACTGCTACGGATATCATCAAGAAGAAAAAAAACAATAACAACAGTTTTGTATATCGTAACAACAACAGGGCAGTCCTCCACGAGGTTATTCAGCCTTTAATTAAGCAATACTCATACCAAAGGCAAACAGCAACAAAAACAAGCACTTACCGTTGTTTTGAAGTAAGAATTTGTATAAAGATAAGACGGTATTATAATTCTATACGTCCATCAGTTTTATAGTCTAAGACTTTCTCTCTTTTTATCTTATCAACAAAGGCATCCCTAACATTAGAATCTGTCTCTGTTTTGTCAGATACTTGTTCCATGAAGGTCATTCCATTCCCACCACTTGCAACAAGATCATCTGTGCACAAAGAGTATTTCTTATCTGGATCAGGCTCTTTACCCTGTATTTCTTTTATATATATTTTTTTATCTTTTATTTTTATTTTCATACCAGCAATCTGAACAAATCTTGGTTTATCTTTTCTAATCTGATTAAAATAACCTTGTTTTAATATTTCTATCAGCTCTTCTGGTTTAACTAGTGAGACAACTATTGATTTAGTAGCTGGATAAACCTTATAAGCATCCCTAACACGTAAAACACCTTCTGGTAATTCGCCTCTTAGGTTGCCAGCAGGAATAATAGAGACATCGCATTTACCTGTTTCCAAGATCGATTCAGCAAGCAGGTCACCAAGAGGTATTTCTTGTTCTCTTGATTTGTTTCTAGATAGAAAAGACTTACTAGACCCAATTTTCTTATCCAAGTAAGGATTTAATTTTGCCATATATTGTTTTAATAGTTTTTTGAATCTAGGATCCTCTAGCTCTTTTTTAGCAAGATCTTTTCTTGGTTCACCATCAATAGGTATATATTCATATTTATAATTGGTAACTTTGTTATCCTTTATTTCAAGATCTAAACGTCCAAGGCCTTTAGCTTCAGAACCAGAATGAACGATCAAGGTCTTTC
>JBAXWW010000268.1:0-1671 GCA_037128215.1 bacterium
GACGGGTGTGTTAACGGCACTTAGTTTTGATCCTTTCTGTATATCAGTTCTTGGATTTGTTGCTTATGTTCCACTATTTTTTGTCCTTAGCAGGGTAGAAAAGTCTTTATGGAAGACTCTTGCTTATGCATGGCTGTCCATGTTCATTACGATTATAATAAGTTTTCAATGGATACACTTTGTTGCTGTTGAGTTTGGTCTACTCTCTAAATTTCAGGCTCTTTTGGTCCTGATAGCCTTTTCTGTTTTTACAAATCTGTCCCTACAAATATTTTCCATACTTTATCATTTTGCTGCTCGTCTTTCTGGATGGACAAAGGGACGTTTCTTTTATTTTGTAATAATACCTTCGTTGTTTGTTATCTCTGAATTTTTAGATCCACGGATATTCAACTGGTACATAGGTAATTTACTTTCTTCCTTTACATATCTTCCACAATTTGCAGATTTTTTTGGTGTTTACGGACTAAGCTTTTTTGTAATACTTATAAATGTATGTGCCTTTTTACTGATCAATGAACTTGTTAAGAATAGAAAATTTCATTACAAAAAGATACTGCCTGAATTTCTACTCGTTATATCTGTATTTCTGTTCTTGAGTGTTTATGGATATTACAACTACAAGCATGTACAAAAAATAGAAGATTCATGTCCTAAAATAAAAACAGCAGTAATACAAGCTAACATAGGCAACCCGATGCAACTTGAGATAAATCAAGCGGCCAAACTCAGAAAGGAAATGAACCAGCCAAAAGAAATGTCAGATCAGGCTCTGATTCTTAATAAATACAACTCGATGAGCAGAAGGGCAGTAGAAGAGAATCCTGGCGTTGAGCTTATTGTCTGGCCAGAAACAGCTTTTCCTGGATTTTATGTTGATAGAAATCCACAAATGGCAGAACACAGAAAATTAGTTGAAGAGTTAGGAATACCATTTTTAATAGGCGGATATTTTGTTGAATACGAGACTGGACGATACTATAACAGTGCTATACTGGTAACTAAGAACGAGCTTGATTTTTATCATAAGAAAATATTATTACCGTTTGGTGAATATATGCCATTGAGTGAATATCTCCCTTCTTTAAAAAGTATAGTTCCATCAGTTGGTGATTTTTCTAGAGGCTCTGGTGCAAGGACACTTGATCTTATAATAGATGGTCTGGAGGTAAGATTTGCCCCAACCATATGTTATGAGGTTTTGAATCAACACTATGTTAGAGAAATGTATAATAAGGATGCCCATATATTTCTTAATTTAAGTAATGATTCTTGGTTTGGGAAGGTCGAGCCTTATCAGCATTTGCGTCTGAGTAAAATAAGATCTATAGAATTTAGACGGCCAATATTACGATCTACAAATACCGGCATTACTACCATGATAGATATGAATGGTTCTGCTGTAGGTTCAAGTAAATTGGACAAAGAGGAAATCTTAGTCTTTGATGTTCCTGTCTGCGATCACAGAATAAGAACTATATATGCAACGGCAGGGTACTTATTTCCGTATGCTCTAATATTACTAACAGGCTTTTTAGCTATTATTCGTATCAGGAGAAAAAAGAACAATGCAAATAGGTCTTGAAAAATCCATAGAACTTAAAAAAATATTAAAAGGCAAAAAAGTATCTGTTGTTTGCAATATATCGTCTGTAGATAAAAACCTTATTC
>JBAXWW010000269.1:0-1666 GCA_037128215.1 bacterium
AAATGTGTGATTCTATCCTTCTTTTCAAATGATGATAGATCGGTCGTATCTTTAAGTCTGTTTTTGATATTCTGAATGTTTTTTCAACATTCCAAAGTTTTTTATAATGAGCAATAATATCTTCTTTTGGGAAATCCGTGTTGGTCAAATAGCCTTTTAATCCATCCCATTTGGCATCGTCTTCATACTTTTGATAATCTATGGTTATTTCAATTTCACCTTTCAAGGTTAAGTACTTGTTGTATCCTTTATTATTGATGTGCTTCTTGGTGAGTTTGCCAGCATCTAAATTCTTTTCAAGCTTTTCTATCCCTGTTTTTCTATTATAGGCGTCCTTCTTGGCTCTTTGTTCTGAGTAGCTAATTATTATTCGTTGGTTTGTGCCCTTTTTTAATACTACACTTTCTCCATCTTTTAACTTCAACAAGAGTATTTGTTTTTTTAATTCTTCCGATTCGTTTTTAATCCTTGCCCCAATGATAAATTCATAATCTCTTTCTTGAAGTTCCCTTATGTTTTTGTTTGACATTAACCCTGCATCAGCTACTATGATTAAATGTTTGAGCAAATATTTCTTCTTGAATGCTTCTATTACAGGCAACATTGTATGACCTTCAAACTTATTGCCTTCAAAGATTTCATAAGCCAGTGGATATCCAGTTGAGTTAATTAATAAGCCAAGTAAAATTTGTGGGTTCTGATGCTTACCATCTTTATTGAATCCGGTCTTTCGTAAATCATCTTCGTCTTGCGCTTCAAAATACAATGTCGTTACATCGTAAAAAACAATAGATATATCTGATTTCAACACACCAACAGCATAATGATAACTTATCTCTTGGATAGATGTTATTTGGTGCTTTTGTAGCTTATCTAAGTAGCGATATATCTTGTCAATGTCTAAACATATTCCTTTGTACTTAAACAAATAATCTATGGTCTTGAGTTTGCTTACTGGATATACTAATCGAGTTAGCACTAAATCTCTAAATAACTCATCTTTTATTGCATTATAACCAACTTGATCAAATAATTTCCCTAATATTAATTCTGGACCTAACAGTTCGAATTTATTAATACCATTGAAGAAAGTGTCAACTAAATGCTTTTCTTTCTCTAAATCAAAATTTAATGAACCTTGCTTTTGTAAAATCATGATTTCTTGTTTGGCTTGAGAAACCAATTGATCAATGATTTTAGCATCTGACGAACTTCCAATCGTTTTTAAAACTTTATATTTACTCGTACTCTTATCTATGATTTGAATACTGAGAACTCCACTCAAATTTTTCTTTTTGCGTATAAACATCCCACAAAAGTAATACTGGGACACCCAATATCAAAACAACTTTGTAGTATTTACAGGCGATTCAGAAGGTTTTTTTTGATTTTTTTAAAAAGTGCGTAAAACAGGAAAACGATTCTGATTTGTATGCTGCTTATTATGATTTATTAAAGCGAAGGAAATTGTAATTGTAGGGTTATTTATTTTGTTCCAGAATTTGACTGGTTGGAATCTGCTTACATTTAGAATAATATAAGCTTTTTATCAGCTTTCAAATAAGCAGAAGTTGGGATAGACCCTTTTATTGCTCCTGTTTTACGCACTGGGACACCCTAATTCAACATCAAACATTTTGAGTAGTTGAACTTGCTCTTCGTTTTT
>JBAXWW010000270.1:0-1653 GCA_037128215.1 bacterium
GATATACAGACAGTGATATTGTTAAATTAAAGAATCCAATAGTAGAGACAATGAAGGTAATGAGGACCAGCATGGTAAGCTCTATGTTGGATGCTGTTAAATATAATTTTAATCATCGTAATATGGATCTTAGATTTTTTGAAATAGGAAAGACCTATTTTGCAAAGAATGGTTCTACTCAAAGACCTAGTCCAACAGAGACTGTCGCTACAGAGAACGAATATGTCTGTGGTGTTTGTACTGGAAGAGTTATTGATACTGCTGATTGGACCAGAGGTGCAAAAATAGAGCAGAGTGATTTTTATACTCTTAAGGGAGAAATCGTTGCCTTGCTTAATGCACTTAGAATCCCTAGCTTTGAGTTTGTAGAATTAGATACAGATAAAATTAAATATCTGCATCCAGGTGCATCAAGTGCTATTAAATGTTGTGGTAGGATTTGTGGTTATATAGGTAAGGTTCATCCGGATTTGGCCAATAAGTTTGATATTGGGGATCAAGATATATATGTTTTTGAGATTTCATTGGATCTAATTAAGGAACTTGTTAATGCCGGACTCTCAGGCAAAGAACTTCCGAAGTTCCCGCGTATAAGAAGAGATCTTTCCTTCTTAATACCTGCATCTATCAAGGATTCTCAGATATGTTCTGTAATAAAGAAGGCTAAAGCACAGAATTTAAAGGAATATGGGGTTTTTGACCTGTATAAGGGCAAGGGGATACCTGAAGACCAGAAAAGTATGGCTTACTACTTTGTCTTTGCTAGCGATGAACGTACCCTTTCTGATTCTGAGGTAGAGGAAGCCATGGTTAAAATTATTGATGGACTAAAGAAAGAATTTCTAATAAATATGAGGACATAGGACGCTTAGGAGGGCCAAGCATGACGAAAGCAGATTTAGTTAACAAGATTTTTGAACAAATTGGTGGAACAAAAAAGGATTCATCTGATCTTGTTGAGAAGCTGTTCGAGGTTATTAAGAATCTTCTTGTAGAAGGAGAGAGCGTTAAGATATCTGGTTTTGGTAACTTTGTTGTTAGAGCAAAAAAGTCCAGAATAGGTAGAAATCCTCAGACTGGAGAGTCGATAGAGATATCAGCAAGAAGAGTGCTTACTTTTAAGCCGTCTCAAGTACTAAGAGATTCAGTCAATAAAGAACTGGGTAAATAATGTTTGACGTGACCGTCGAAGATTCTTACTTGAATATATTAAAACAGAATCCAGAAAGGAACTACAGGATTGGCGATGTAGCTAGGTTCCTTGATCTTAAGATACATGTTATTAGATACTGGGAGAACGAGTTCAAAAATTTTATCCATCCTCAAAAAACAAGCGGCGGGCATAATCTTTATTCTTCCAAAGAAATAGAAATCTTTTCATCCATAAAAAAACTTTTATATTCCGAAGGTTATAATATCTCTGGCGCCAAGAAAAAATTAAAAGAAATGCAGATTGCTTCTAGTGAAGAAAGTCCTAAAACAGTCTCTAGAGATCTTCTTGTAGTTATAAAAGACTCATTATTAGATCTAAAAAAAGACCTTAAAATGTTTAAAGATTCTGTCGTTAACAAATCATGAAAACATCAAATAACAGAAAATTATTTAATAAGTATCAGTTAGGCAATATGTAGTTTAAAGTGCTATGCGCAGGTT
>JBAXWW010000271.1:0-1591 GCA_037128215.1 bacterium
ACTATCTTGTTATTGATCTTAGACCTGAAATACTCTAAATGAAAAAATGTCTCTTTAACATTAAAGGCCTTTAACGTTTTTTCTCCAGCATCTTTAAGGTCTTCTGGTATCTCTCTAAGGGAATAACAGAAGAGGTCCTTCTTTTCATTAACAGCCTGCATAATACCAGTATCGTAATAATGCGCTGTATAAAAGACTATCTGACCCTCTTTATCAAGTAATCCGTCAAAGCTATACAGATCACCGTCAATAAATTCTTCCATTATGAGTTCATTATTGTATTTTCTTTTAAATATAGAATCCAACTCATTCGGATCATTTATCTTAAAGGTATTGGAAGCACCTACTCCATTATCCGGTTTTATTACGACAGGAAACCCGACCTTCTTTATGAATTGCTGAGCTTGCTCAAGGTCATGAACAACTTCCCCCCTAGCAACAGCTACACCAGCAGATATAAATTTTTCTTTCATCTTTGATTTGCATTTTATGACCTGTATACTATCAGATTTTATACCTGTTATATTGAAGTCCGTCCTAAGCATTGATTCTTTTTCCAGCCAGTATTCATTAAGAGAAAAAACCCTATCTATCTTTCCATACCTGTGTGTAAAAAAAGCAACAGCCCTTAAAAGCTGATCGTAATCTTCCAGACTGCCGACTTTGTAATACTCTGTAAGTGAATATTTGAGCTCATTACTAACGTCCTCATATGACTCTTCTCCTATACCAAAGACATTAACTCCAAGATTTTTAAGTCCCAAAATAAACTGATAATAATTTGGAGGGAAATTAGGAGAAAGATAAACTACATTCACAGCCTAAAACCCCTTGATCTGTTCGACGTAGCCTGCAATATCATAGTGAGATGGAACTATTCTTTTCTTTAATATTTCAACTTCAGCTTTATACTTAGCTTTATCAATATCACTATTTATCTGTTTATTTAAACGTAATATATTATAAATAGCGTCTATTTGTACATTAGCTGTACTCAAAGTCTTTGTTCCTATTTTTGTGTTATCTTTTAATTTTACAACGGATAATATTTTTTCGTAGGTCTTTATGGCATCTAAAATCTGTTCTTTTTTCTCTAAAACAAAAGCCTTTCGTCTCATGGTACCTGTATCTTCTGGCACTATATCAAGGATCTTATCTGCCATTTGTAAGGAAACCGTACCTTTTTTCTCTTCTATGTAGATCCTTAGCAGACCACCCATCGCCCATAGTTTTACCATCTTAGCCTTATCTATTGATGAATTAATATCATCGATTCCTTCTTGCTTTTTATCTCCCCAAAAAAGTAAATACTTAACAACACCAGATTTGGCAGAACGCCAGTAAAGATATGTACCTATACCAGCTTTGTTATCAACAAGAGAATTATCAAGCTCTAATGATTCTACAAGTACGTCTTGTCCTCTTTTTCCGTCTAAAAAAGCACTGGCCCAAAGACCAGTAAAAACTCTATACATTCCTCTGTAGCCATAAGCCGAACCCAAAAACTGCAAACGTTTAGCTTTGTATTTATCTCCTTTTGTCTTATCTTCATCTTCTTTTGATAACGCATCTACTGCTTTTTTTATTGATT
>JBAXWW010000272.1:0-1533 GCA_037128215.1 bacterium
CGCGTGTGCGGATTTAGAATATATTTTTATAAACCTTAAAAATGGAAAGGAATTTGGAGTGGAGCACATTGAGTTTGCCTATCAAGAAAAACCAGATGGTGGAATTGCAGATGCTCTTGCGATCGCTAAAAATTTTGCTGATGAGAAACAAGAATATGAATTTATCAGAACATATATTGAACCATCCAACAGGTACACCATGACTTTAGTGGATATCCTTACCTTTCTTGAAAAAGATTGCGGAATGAAGAACCGTGATTATAGCCCTCAGAAATGGAAACAAATATTGGCTAACTGTGGTATATTTCCTTATATAAAGGACGGTAAAGCTCAAAGAAGAAACAGTGGGATATCATATATGTGTAAAAAAGCCAAAATACCTGGATTGACGATAAACGAAACGGAAATCACTCCAGAGCAAGTTCCCGACGATGATATCAATACAAGAAGAGGGCTTTTTTCAAAGGCATCTATAGAGATATCTTTGATGGACTCATACATTTTTTGCCTTGATTTCATGAGCTTATCTACTTCTGTCTTGAGTTCTTCATCTTTAAGGTCTTTGAATTGTGGCCGTTTATTAGGGGTTTTTATCATCCTATCTAGGATATCCTTTGGTTTGGTATAGATATATATGATTATGCCGGCCTTTTTTAGCAGTTCACAGTTTTCTTTGCATGCGACTATTTCCCCACCAGTAGAGATAACCATCCTACCTTTCTTATCTTTTATTATTTCATTTAAGGTTTCTCGTTCCAGATCATGCAAATAGATTTCCCCTTTACTAATGACTATCTGCGATAGTGGCATACCGGCTTTTTGTTCTATTAAATCATCAGTAGAGATAAATCTGTACCCTATTCTTTGCGCAACAATTTTGCCAACAGTATCTTTACCAACACCCATAAAGCCAGTAAGGACTATATTGGTATGGGTTCTTGTAATCAACTGTTTTTCATCCTTATAGGTTGACCTGTGGCTTCTAGAACATTTAGCCATAAAGTAGAATTTGGGTCAACATTCTTTCTTTTGGAAACAGCGGTATCTATAGGTAGATTTGTAAAATTCTCATGTAGGTGACCAATAAGAAGGTTGGTTTTTCCTGCCATAGCGGCATGTACTGCATTCTGAGCTAATTGTATGCAGTAGATTGCGTCTTCTGAGTTTGCGACGGTACTTCTTATCATATAGCTTGGATCAATATATTTAACCTGTACAGGAATCTTGCTCATTTTTCCAAAACTGGATATTTCACTTTTTAACAGTGCTCCAATGTCTCCCAATTTCTTATTACCGGAGGCATCATAGCCTAGCTTTTCTTTATCAAAAAAATGCTGTCCTGAACCTTCTGCTACTATGACTACTGCATGATGGCGTCTTTCAAGCCTATTAAATAAATTGCTTAAAAAACCATTTTTTCCATCAAGGTCAAAGTCAATTTCTGGTATCAAGACAAAATTAGCATCATTTACTGCCAGTGCTGTTTCTGAAGCGATAAACCCAGAATATCTTCCCATGAGTTTGACTAAGCCA
>JBAXWW010000273.1:0-1532 GCA_037128215.1 bacterium
AGAGCAAATCAAACTTTTTTGAAAAATTACTTATTATATCTGTATTCGATACAATAGAACTGCAAAAATTGGCACTAAATATAGAACAAAAGAAATGATAACTAAGATCGAACAGATCTTATAAGCTATTTTGTTTTTTAGAAACAAAGTTCCAGTAGAACTCAAAAATGCCATAAGACCTAATATTAAAAACCACGTTTTTGATGACATAGTGCCAAGTAATAAAAAAGACAAAACATAAATTACTATATCTAAAATGGCTATAATAGAAATAGCCTTCGAGCGTTTAAAAGGAATTTCATTTGGAATGGCAGTTTGATTTTCCATAAAAATTTAGATATCAATATCTGCTAATTTCGCATTTGATTGAATGAAAGACTTTCGTGGTGGAACCTCAGAGCCCATGAGGATGTCAAAAACTTTATTGGCCTCTTCTGCGTCCTCAATATCTACTTTTTTGATTATTCTATTTACTGGGTCCATCGTAGTTTCCCAAAGTTCTTCAGGATTCATTTCTCCGAGACCCTTATATCGCTGAATGTGAATTTTATTTGCTTTCTTTTTTGTATCTTCTTCCGTTTCTTCTACCTCTTCTTCCCCTTCGACTACTTCCTGTATTTCATTCACATCATTACTTTTACCAATAAGTTTTACTTTTTCTTCGTCAGAATATGCATAATTTACTTCTTTTCCTTTTTTTATTTTATAAAGTGGAGGTTGTGCAATATAAATATAACCAGCTTCAATAATTGCCCTGAAGTATCGGTAAAATAAAGTAAGGAGAAGTGTTCTGATGTGTGCTCCATCAACGTCGGCATCTGTCGCAATAATTATTTTATGATAACGCATTTTTTCTATATCAAAAGTATCTCCAATAGAAGTACCAAGAGCGATAACTAAAGACCTTATTTCTTTTGATGCGAGCATTTTATCGATTCTTGCTCTTTCAACATTTAAAATTTTTCCTTTCAAGGGCAAGATCGCTTGAGTACGCCTATCTCTTCCTTGTTTTGCAGAACCTCCTGCAGAATCTCCCTCCACAAGGAATAATTCTGACTCTTCTGCACTTTTACTCTGACAATCTGCAAGTTTACCTGGCAAAGTCATACCTTCTAATGCTCCTTTTCTAAGCACAGAATCTTTGGCAGCTTTCGCTGCTTTTCGTGCCTTAAGAGCAAGAATTGACTTGCTAATGATAGCTTTTGCCTCATCTGGGTTTTCTTCTAGGAAAGCAGCAAATGCTTCACCAAATACTGTAGCGACAGCTCCTTGAGCTTCCATGCTACCTAACTTTGCTTTTGTCTGTCCTTCAAATTGGATTTCACGTAGCTTAACAGAAATAACACAAGTGAGCCCCTCGAGGACGTCATCTCCTGTAAATCCACCTTCTGATTCTTTCATCATTTCATTTTTCTTGCAGTATGTATTTAGAGTTCTCGTAAGAGAAGTTTTAAAACCAGTCACATGTGTGCCCCCCTCCCCAGTATAAATATTGTTTGCAAAAGGAATAATACGATCAACTATGTCATCGA
>JBAXWW010000274.1:0-1528 GCA_037128215.1 bacterium
GGCAAGCGCCTCACCATCATCGCGGAACCGGCACTGTGCGGGGCAGAGCGCACAACCCTCAAAGGGGAGTAGGCACATCGGGTTTGACGCATAGAGTGGCTCCATCCGCTTTTGTATCTGCTCATCATCGGGCGCATTGCGCCGCAAGGCGTCCCAGCGCGCACCCTCAATGGTGATGAGCACTGGAGCTTCCATTGCGGTTGCATAGAGGGCGGCTTGGCCCTGTGATAAGCCCGCGACGTGATCTTCCTGAAAGGGCGTGAATCGCATCGCCCGGCCCATCACCTCACGATCTTCTTTCGCCGTCAGGCGGTGCATGAGCTTGAACCCCGTGTTCCCCAACACATCAGGGACGAGCTTGGTGGGCAATTGCTCGGCGATGATAAGACCCTCGCCGTATTTGCGTGTCTCGGCCAACATCTGGGCGAAGGAGGCAGCTGCTTGCCCTTTGATGCTGCTCACCTCGGCACTGGCTCCTTCGGGCGCTTGGCCAAGCAACCGATGAGCCTCTTCAACCAGCGTGATGTGTTGCAGACCGCCCTGGCGTTGGCGGGTGGCTTCACAGTGTTCACGTAGCGCCAAAAGGACAAAGGCCGACATGAGCGCCCGATCTTCATCATCGCCGATGTGCCGTAACTCCAGAATGGTTGGCTGCTCCAGCCACATGGCGGCGGGCAGCGACTCGCGGGTCGCCAGGATACGCCCGCAACTGCTCTCGATCAGCGCCTCCACCCGCAGCTTGGTTGCGCCGCGAATGTTGTCACGGACCTCCCCGCTATGCTCAAGCTCGCTATCAACAACTAAGCACAGTTCGGCGTAGAAGTCATAAATCGTGGGGAAGGTTGGGTCGTCATCCTTGCCAGCTTTCCGGCTCGGCCCCCAGCCTGCCCGATAATAGGTGCGCCGCAGCGCCTTGAGGAAGATGCGCGGCAGCGGCTCCCACATAGGCAGTGCCGCCTTGAAGCAGGTCATCAGTGCGGCGATATGTTCGCCTGCGGTGATGTTCTTGGCCATAGCAAAGGGATTCAGCCGGAACGGTGCGACATGCTCGTCTCCAAGAGTGAAGAGGTTGACATGCGGCGTATTGGGGAGCGAGAGCAATGCCCGGTAATCGTTGTGTTCGGCGTTGACCGGCTCCAGCACTAGGAAAGGGATCGGTGGCTTGTTACGCATCAATCCCTCCAGCAAATTCAGGCATGACGTGGTCTTACCGCTACCGGTGGTACCGGCAACCAGCGTATGGCGAGTCAGGTCTTCCAGCTTAATGTGCCAGGGCGTGTGATCCGCACCTTCACCGATAGTGAGCAATTCGGGTGTTCCTTCGATCTTCGGCGGAGCCTGACTAACAAAGGCACCCGAATGAAGTGGGATGCCGATCTCGTCACGGGTGGGCAGGCAGGGTAACTTGAAGACACAACTGGCTTCCTGGACATCAATCAGCGTCGGTAGTCGTGTGAGTTGCTGATAGGCTTTGGCAAGCTCTCCCGCATCGTGTCCCTCCCAATGCTGAGCATGGGGCGCAAACTCA
>JBAXWW010000275.1:0-1523 GCA_037128215.1 bacterium
GCCTTTAGGCTCTTTTCCCATTGTGTATAATCAGCAAATAATTCAACATTTCCATCATTTGTGAATCCAATGAACAGGTCACATACTCTGGAGATCAAGAATCTATCGTGAGAAACCAGAACTAGTAATCCTTCAAATTCCAAAAGACTGTCTTCAAGTGTTTCTATTGTTGTTATGTCCAAGTCGTTAGTGGGCTCATCCAAGAGTAATATGTCCGCAGATTCAAGCATAAGCTTTGCAATTAATGTCCTAGCCTGTTCTCCTCCAGATAACTTACCAATGACTGAGTCTGTTTGTTCTGGAGTAAAACCGAATTTTTTTATCCATGATGTTATATGTACTGGTCTGTCCTTAAATATAACTGAATCACTACCATCAGCTATCACTTGTTTTAATGTTTTGTTTAAATCCAAGGATTCTCTTCCCTGATCAAAATAAACTATCTTCAGGTTTTCAGCATATTCAATTTTTCCTGAGTCAGCTTTTATCTTATTGTTAATTAGTTTTAAAAGTGTACTTTTTCCTATTCCGTTACCGCCAAGTAATCCAATGCGTAGATTGTTTGTAAAATTAAAGCTAAAGTCTTTTAAAATATTTTTATCGCCAAAAGATTTATTTAGGTTCTTTATTTTTATAAGTTGTTTAGATTTTCTGTTAGAGGAACTAAAATCTATTTCTGTTTTAGAAGATCTCATTTTGTCTCTTAATTTTGCCAGATCTTCTATTAAACTTTGAGCCTCGTCCATTCTGTATTGAGCCTTTGTAGCTCTTGCCTTTGGACCTCTGCGGAGCCACTCAAGTTCACGTCTAGCTTTGTTCGACAAGACCACTTCTTGATTCTTTTGCTGTTCCATGTACTGGATTCGTTTTTCCAAGAAGTCATGATATTTTCCATCTGATTGGAAAATATAACCGTCATATCTTTTGTTTATTTCTATTACTCTGTTAGCTGATTTTTCTAATAAAGATCTATCGTGGCTTACCATTACCCAGGTAAAGCTAGAAGAACCTAAAAAGTTCTCTAGCCAGATAAGTCCAGAAAAATCTAAATGGTTAGTTGGCTCATCCAAAATTAAGAGTTCAGGTTCATTTACAATACCGCACGCTATATCTAGCCTTTTTTTCCAGCCTCCAGAAAGTGTTTTTACCTTTACAGTAAAGTTATCAAAACCGACCATGCTTAGCGCTGTAGCTGTCTTTACATCAGGATCTTTTAGTGCAGTAGTGGCAGTATTTCTAACGATATCCCAGACTGTACTATTTTCTGCGTGTTCGCTGATCTGAGGTATATATGCTGTCTTTAAGTTTTTCTTTCTAGAAATATTTCCTGAGTCAGCTCTTTCTATGTTTACCATTATTTTGGTTAGAGTTGACTTGCCGGTACCGTTGTCTCCAATAATACCAATCCTGTCGCCTTCATTGATGGTAAAGCAAAGATCTTCAAACAGCGCTTTTGCCCCGAATGATTTACTTATGTGATCTAAACTTAGTAGTACGGCCATATGGCCATTTTATATACGGTA
>JBAXWW010000276.1:0-1517 GCA_037128215.1 bacterium
AGACCAATTAAAGAGAATATTGCTGGCCTAAGTGAGTTTTTCATTGAGTAGAATAGAGGAACAGTTATTCTTATTATTCCAGAAGGGTAAAGTGTTAGCATTAGCCAAAACAAAGAGCTGGAAGTACTCACAGTATCTAACCAGTTAAAATTACCATGTTTAAATCCAACCTTAACAAGCGGTAATGATATTGCCATCATTCCAGCAGTTGCAGGTAACAAAAACAAGGTACATATTTTAAAGGCGTAAGAATAATTACTTTTTAGTTTTTCTATGTCGTCAGAACATCTAGAAAGTATAGGAAGGATAGCTGTACCCAAGGCAACAGCAAAGATCCCTATAGGAAATTGTACAAGTCTGTCTGACCAAAAAAAATGACTTATTGTTCCAGGACCTACGATTGAGGCAAAATATGTATTCATCATTACTGTTATAGGAACAACAGAAATACTTAATAAAGAAGGCATGAATAATTTCCACGTCTTTATTAATTCCTTAACTTCAAATTTAAGTGTGATGTGAGGCATAAAATCATATTTTTTAAGATATGGAACGTGTATCAGTAATTGTAAAATACCTCCTATAACTACGGCAATAGCGATTGCCTTAACTCTTGGTTCGAACATGTAGCTTATATACGCAAAGAATATTAAAGAGATGTTAAGTAATGCTGGATGTATAGATGAAGCAAAAAAATGACCAATAGTGTTTAGTGAGCCCATGCAGAACGCTGTTAGGCCTATAAGAAGTATATAGGGGAACATAATTCTTGTGAGGTTTATAGTTGTTTCCATTTTTCCTGGAATATCTGCAAAAGCTGGAACCATCAACTTTAATATACTGGGAGTAAAAATAATACCGATTATAGTAATGATTAAAAGTATGAAGAGGAACGCCGTGAATATTGAACTGGAGACTCGTTTTGCTTTTTCTCTACTTTCTTTTAATGCGTCTGTTAGCACAGGAACTACTGCCATATTAGTAGTGCCTTCAGCGAGAATTCCTCTTAATAGATTAGGGATCCTGAATGCAACTACCCACATATCGTTTTCGCCACTGGTAAAGAATGCAGCGGCTGAGATATCTCTTATAAGGCCTGTTATTCTGCTAACGAATGTTCCGCTACCAAATGTGATTAACGCTTTTTTTATAGAATTTCTGTCTGACATTAAAAAGGAGTAAAGCATAATTTATAAAATTTAACAGCCGTTTTTGAGTAGAAAACTTTGTCCTTCTTTGTGCAAGCTTTAAAATAAAGGGGTTGAGAGCTTTAAGTGCTTAAAAAAGCCTCTATTTTTGCACATTGAGGTGCTAATAATAATGTTAGGCACATTTTTATTATTGTTAAGTAATTGATATTGTTAATTATTCTCTGGCATGTCTATTGCATATGTAAAGGTAAGTATTATTATGTCAATAAATGCTGGAGGTATATTAGGAAATGAATTTAAAGTACAAAGCGATGAATGCTGGAATTCTGGGTCTTGCAAAAACAGTTAGTTATTTGCCAGATGATG
>JBAXWW010000277.1:0-1510 GCA_037128215.1 bacterium
AGGATACTGGTACAGGTATTCCAGAGGATGTTAAGAAAAGAATATTCGAGCCATTTTTTACAACAAAACCAGCAGGCAAAGGAACAGGTCTTGGTCTTAGTGTTTCTTATGGAATAATCAAGGATCACAAAGGAATTCTTGATGTTGAGTCTAAAGAAGGGGTTGGTACAACTTTTATAGTAGAGTTACCATATGCAGACTTAAATACTGTTGCTGATTCGAATAAATTAGTCCTCAATAATCTTAAAGAAGATCTTCCAGAAATAAAAGCAATACCAGAAGTTAAAATAGTAAAAAACAGTGTTACTCTTGTTAAACCGACCTTTGCTCCTCCAGTACCTCCATTGCCTATCAATAAAGAAATCATTAATGAGCCTGTCCCTGCTGCTAAAACAGATGTATATGAACCTAAGCCAAACAGACCGTCAAAAATAGTAAGTACTGAAGAGTCTAGTATTGAAACTGTAAACAAATCTGATAAAAATTCTTCTGAGGATTCAGTTCGTATTCCTAGACCGCAGAGAAGGGGTTAATTACACATATGGCATCACCTCAAGATTTTTATATCCTGGTAGTAGATGATGAAGATAGTATTCGTTCAATACTATATGAAACACTTAGTTCTGAAGGTTATAATGTTACAACAGCTGCAAATGGAGAAGAAGCTGTAGCTCTTATGAAGGAAGGTGATCTTCCTCACATAGTTATGACAGATATTAGAATGCCAGGTATGAACGGTGTAGAATTAGCTGCAAAGGTAAAGGCTATTAGTAGCGAAATAGAAGTAATCATAATGACCTCTCATGCTTCACTAGACACGGCTACACAGGCTATTAAAATTGGTGTCCATGATTATTTAAATAAACCATTTGATAATCTACAAGAGATAAAAACGATAATACTTAGAGTAATAGATAAAATATATTTGAGGTTAGAAAATAAACACCTTTTTGAACAGATAAGTAAAAAGAACGAGGAACTTACGGCTATCAGTGATGAAATAACCGCTATATATAAATTCAGTCAGGAGCTTATAACGTTACTTGAACCAGAAGAAATTGTTGATATTTTTTTGAGCTATCTTAGTGAGCTCGTTCAAGGAAAAACTTGTTTATTCCTAAAATTTTATCCAGCCAAAAGCGCTCTGGTCATAAGGAATATAAAAGGAAAAGAGATAGATAAAACTTATAATGAACAACAAATAATGGATTTTAAGAACATTGGAATGAGTCTTGGTGTTGCTAGTGAAAAGGATATCGTTTCTATAATTTCTAGAATAGCCAAACATCCTTCTCTTAAGACTCTAGTTACTAAATTATTCAATACTTCAAAATATATGGCGTTTCCTCTTATTATAAGAGATACACCAGTCGGTGTTACTATCGTAGTAGATGAATTATCTTTGGGTGAAAGAGATGATAAAATATTAAAACAATATTTGAACCAGCTAGAGATAAGTTATGATAAATCACTCTTACATAAAAAAGTTAAGGACCTTGCTATCAAGGAT
>JBAXWW010000278.1:0-1505 GCA_037128215.1 bacterium
CAATGCATTCGTAATGCATAGGTTATGGGTTCAATTCCCGTCGTTGGCTCCATTGCCATGTTTTTGTAGCACACTAATCCTCTTATCTTTTTTCAGGTCAATAAGACTAATGTGGGGGTAAAATATTTAAAATATTTTAATGGAGGTCCGTATGTGGAAAAAAACTTACTGAGTTTAATTGTAATGCTTGGATTTTTGTTGGTCTTCTCATCCTGTAAAATAAGTAATATTTCTAATGATCCTTCACTATCTTTATTAACAGTACAAACCAAAAAACTAATCAAGTGGTGTCAGCTCTATCAATATCAGATGGCGGAGAAGGAAAAACTACCGCAGAAATGAAAAAAGCGACAACTTTTATAACTTGGGATTTTACGAGTGTGTGGAAGATCAAGGAGAGACTTGATTATCCTCATTTATAAAATGGTGTTGTGATATTTAGACTAGTAAGGTAAATTACTAACTCGATTAAAAATCATGGGGGAATAAAAATGGAAAAAACTAAAAAAGCAGGAAAAGGATTGAGTTCACCAGTACAGCCAGACAAGGTCTTGGGAGCTATTGTTGGAATGAAGGCTATTCCTAGAACAGAAATCGTAAAAAAACTTTGGGACTATATCAAAGAAGAAAAGTTGCAAGATGCTAACGACAAAAGAACTATTCTAGCTGATGAGAAATTAAAACCATTGTTTGGAGCAAACAAACTAAATATGATGAAACTTGCAGGTTGTATTTCTGAGCATGTTACTAAAGTAAATTAGAGAGGGGAATCGATGTCATTTAAAGACAAGAAACAAGAGATAACTAAGATATCTATATTTGGTGGCTCTTTAGGTGAAAAAATAAAAAAATCTATTCCTGATAGAATAAATAATAATACTAACCAAAAATTACCTGATAGTGTTCGAAGAGGTAAAAGTACTAAGTCATTTAATAGAAAGAGAGCTGGTAGATAACGCCAGCTCTCTTTTTTATTTCTTTATATTGTTGAAGAAAATCTGAATGGTGTTGTGTGCTAGGTCCGATGGTTGATCAAAATATGGCGAATATTCTTGCCTTAGTTTTTCCATTGTTTCGTCTAGGTTTTTGCATTTAGCTGCTTTTGCCTTGTTGTATTTTAATAGTGCTAGATTAACCAATACTTTTTGCCTTAGAACAAAATATCCCACTAGTCTGTTGTTGTTCACCATTGTAACTAACATAATGTCAGGGAATACAACGTCGAACAAGTTTTTATAGTTTGTGTAAAGATCTTTGCAGTTTATTACCATGTCTTTCATCTCTGTGTCAAAGGCATCTAATATAGTAGGAGGTAAAGTCTCTTTTTCTTCTAAATTCATGGCTTTCTTAAGATAAATTTTACTTTTTTCTAAGTTGCCACTTCTTATATTCATTAAGGCAATGTTTTCATCATTAGAGACTTCATCGGCAATAGTAGCAATTTTAACTATTGCATCTGCTTTCTTGTATATTTCTTCCTTGCTGAGTTTGTCGTTAGCAGTGTC